>JANNNO010000567.1:0-14389 GCA_031398585.1 Myxococcales bacterium
CATCGAGCAGGACGGACCGAACTTCGGCGTCGTCTCCTCCCGTCAGGCGCCTTTCCGCGTTCGCCTCGGGGCGCGCTACCGGTTCTAGGTCGGCGGCTGGGGAGGGGGCAGGGCTCTGCGCGGGGCGGGGCGAGCGGGGACGTTGTTTGGCGCGGCCGTGATTGCGGCCGCGCTTCTCGTTGCTGTGGCCTTGTCGGTGATCGTCGCGTGGGCGGCGGATGACAACGCCAAGGTGATCGAGAATCTGCGCGCTGGGCGGACCTTCAAGATTCGCATCCAGGCGGCTTCGGTCCTCGCGCGTCTGGATGACCGACGGGTGGTGCCCGAGTTGGGTCGGGCGGCCACGCAGGATCGCAATGCCGGCGTGCGGGTCTATGTTCTGCGCCTGCTGGGCAAGGGCGTGGGGCGGCAGGAGGACGACGGTGCTGCCCGAGAGGCGATCCGTCGAGCGCTGTCGGATCGCAAGGCGGACGTGAGGGCGCAGGCACAACGTTCCTTGGCCGAGCTCGAGCGGCGGATCGCCAGTGACAGGGCGGCCGCGCGTCCGCGAGGGGGGCCCATCGCGGTGGCGCTACGCGGGCTCGGCGACAAATCCGGTCGGGCCAGCGCGGCGACCAAGGCGGCGCTGCGGTCGGCCATTCTGCGGCACCTCGGCGGCACACGCGGCGTGAGGATCAGCGAAGGCGTCGTCGACTATGCCATCGATGCCTCCATCGCTCGCCTGGTCACGGCGGGCGTCGGAACAGAGCTCGAGCTGACTTGTGCGGTCGAGCTGGTGGTGAGCCGCCCCCCGCGCGGCATCGTTCTGGTTGCCTCGGGTGAAGCCACCGTGATCGAATCTCGCACCGCACGCCCGGCGCGCCGGGCCGCCATGGAGACCGACGCCATCAACCACGCCGTCGCCAGCGCCCACGAAAACCTCGCCCGCTTCTTCGCCAACGCGCAGTGACGTTCAGATCGAGTAGCCGCCCTTTTCGATGACGTGTTTGGCGATTCGGCGGCGTAGCGAGAAGGTGTTCACCCGCTGCAGCTCGTAATAGGTATTGATGTCGCGCAGGCCTTTGCCCCACTCGGCGTCCTGCTGCATCCACATGAGGATCTCGCGGAGGCCGTCGAAGACCTTCTCGTGGTGCTGGGCGACGTAAAGCTGGGTCATCCAGATCGGCACCTGGCTGGCGGCTTCGCCCTTGCTATCGATCAGCTGCAGCGTGCGGGTGACGGCAGAGTCCATCGCGAAGATCGAGATCAACGAGTCGGCCAGCACGCCGAGCAGCTCCTGTTTCTCCGAGATCCCCTGCATGTACTTCTGCACGCCGATCGACGCGGCGTAGGCGACCGCGCGTTTGGCGAAGTCGCACTTCTGCTGCTCGAGACCGAGGGGACCCTTCTTGACCGTGCGATCGATCTTGCTGGGGTCGGCCAGCTCCTGCTGCACCTGTCCCACCAGAGCCATCAGGCCAAGCCGCCCCATCATCGCGCGCTTGAGCAGCGTGCCCGGCACCAGCAGCCGGTTGATCTCGTTGGTGCCCTCGAAGATGCGATTGATGCGGGCGTCGCGGCTGACGCGTTCGATCGGGTAGTCGGTGATGTACCCGGCGCCGCCGAAGATCTGCAGCGTCTCGTCGGCGGCCCAGAAGAGCATCTCGCTGCCGTAGACCTTGATGATCGACGCTTCGATGGCGTGCTCCTCGATGGCGTCGATCTCCTTTTTCTGCGCGTCGGGCGCGTTCTTGTCGATCAGCCGCGAGCGCGCGTCGATGAGGCCGGCGGTTCGGTAGGCCATGGACTCGCCGACGTAGATCTGCGTGGCGATGTCGCCGATCTTTTTCCGAATCAGGTCGAACTCGGCGATCGGCTTGCCGAACTGCTTGCGCTCGGTCGCGTACTTGATGCCGATCTCGAGGCAGTACTTGGCGCCGCCGACGCCCCCCACGCCCAGCTTCCAGCGGCCGATGTTGAGGATGTTGAATGCGATCTTGTGACCCTGGCCGATGGTGCCAAGCACGTTCTCGGCCGGGACTTCACAGTCCTCGAGGATCAACGGGCAGGTCGAGCTGCCACGAATGCCGAGCTTGTGCTCCTCGGGGCCCACCGTGAGGCCTGGACTGCCCCGTTCCACCAGGAAGCCGGTGAACTTCTCGCCGTCGGGGGTCTGGATTTTGGCGAAGACGGTGAAGAGATCGGCAAAACCAGCGTTGGTGATGTACTGCTTGGTGCCGGTGAGTCGGTAGGTCTTGCCGTCAGCGGAGAGCACGGCCTTGGTCTTGGCCGCCAATGCATCGGACCCCGAGCCCGGCTCGGTCAGTGCGTAGGCAGCGATCAGCTCGCCAGTCGCCAGGCGGGGCAGGTACTTCTTGCGCTGTTCGGCGTTGCCGAAGAGCACGAGCGGCATGGTGCCGATGCCGACGTGGGCTCCGTAGCTGACAGCGAACGAACCCAAGCGGCTCGACGCTTCGAAGATCAGGCTCGAGCTGGTCTTGTCACCGCCGAGGCCGCCGTACTCTTCGGGCACGTCGTGCCCAAGCAGGCCAACTTCGCCCGCCTTTTGAAGGATCGCCCGCATCAGGCCGGGTTTCTTCTCTTCGATCTCGGCGGTGCGAGGCTCGACCTCTCGGCGGACGAAGTCGTCGGCGGTCTCCTTCATCATCCGCTGTTCGTCGGTGATGGTCTCCGGCGTGAGGACGGTCGCCGAGCCGGTGGGCTCGAGGAGAAAGCCGCCGCCGGGGCTGAGGGTGAGCGAGGAACTCGGATTGCCCATCGTTTCAGCATAGAAGCAAACCCGCAGGCCAGCAAAGGGTGCGGGCGATGGGGCCTGTGCCCGATCTCCGGTGTCGGCGCCTGCACACAGCAGTCGGCTCGCCGCGCTGGCGAAAAAGCCTGGCTGCGCTTTAATCGATCGTTCGCGGTCATGATCGCGAGATCGCAGAAGTTCGTCGCATGCTACCGCCCGCTATTCGCTCTTCCGCTCGCAGGCGCTTCCCGATAGGGATCGCGCTGGCGCTTGCACTGGGGGGGCCAGGGGCGTTGTCGGGTCATGTGGTCGCGGCTCCTCTCGCGCCATCAGCGGCCGCAATGGGACCGATCTCCTGTCGCGAGCTCGCTTCGCCGGCTCCGTTTCGCCCCGTCACGCGACCTTCCGTGGGCGGGCCGACCTGGGGCCCGTGCGCGGCTGCCGAGGCCGTGGGGGTGCTGCCGCCCGCAGGCGGACAGCCCGCGATCCTGCTGACCAACTTCGGTCTGCTTTACGCCGAAAGCGTGGCGGACCAAACGACCGACGGAGGCACGCGCGAGACCTCGCCGGTCGACAGCGCTGGCGACGGCGTCTCGGATCTGGCTGCCGCGGACGCAGCCACCGAAACACCGACCGACACCGCAAATGCCGACGCTCCCCTCGACGCCGCCGCACTGGACGGCGGTGCGGCGCCGGGCCGCGCCCGCTACGGTCTCGTCTGCGAGGAGAGCTTTGGCGGCAAGATGCCCGATCGGGTCGTGCGCCACGCCGATGGCCGCATCTTGATCGCGGCCTTCGACGGTCTGCACATCGGGCCCAACGAGGCGAGCGGGCTTTGCGGCTACGATCGCGCCAGCGGCTCGGTCGCTTTCGCCGAGGTCAGTGAGGTCGTCGTCTCACCCCAGGATCCTCGTCTTGTCTGGGCCATCACGCGGAAGCCAGCAGCGCTGCACCGATCACAAGACGGCGGCGCCTCGTTCACTCAGCTCATGAGCTTCGCCGCTGACCTGCGCCTGGATCGCCTCTTCGTCACACCGACGACGATGATCCTCGCGGGCAGCGCTCCCGGCGCCCCGCTGGTCATCCTGCGATCCGCCGACGGCGGCGCTACGTGGGCGACCAAACGATTCGCCAGCGAGGCCTGGGGGCGGGTGGGGGCCGTCACCGTGGTCGACGGAATTCCTCCCGGCGAGACGGCCATGCCAGGTGCGCCTTCCGAAGTCCCGCCTCTTTTCGTGGCGGTGGGCGCGGCCCGCGGCGCTGACGAGATCTGGCGGTCGCAAGACGGCGGCGAGAGCTTCGCCAAGGTCCTCACGTTGCGAGGCACCGAATACCGCTCCGGCTTCGCCTTTGTCGCCGAAGGCGTGGTCGCGGTGGCGGGGACCGAGATCGCGCCTGGCAACGACATCGCGGTGGCGCATCTCTATCTGTCCCGCGACGGCGGCCGCAGCTTTCCTACCGTGCGGGCGTCGAGGGGCGCTGATTCGGGACGCCCACGCTATCGCTGCCTGGCGGCCTCTGGCGGCCGCCTCTATGCCTGCGGCGGCGTCGGTGATGCGTGGCTTTTTGGCGTCTCGGATGACGAAGGCGCCACCTTCACACCCTTTGCCACCATCACCGACATCGTCGGCGCGAAAGGCTGCACGCGCGGTCGATGTCTTGGGACCTCCCTGTGGTTGTGCAACAGTTATGGGATCTGTCCGCCCGATCTTCCCCCCGTGGAGCCCCCGGAACAGGGCGACGCCCGATCCGCCGATGTAGGTGACGTGGACGGTGCTCGGGCCCCCATCCGCGACGACGCTTCCGGTTGCAGCTGCCGCCTCGGTCCAGGAGGTGCTGGCGGCTCGGCCGGTTTCGTCGTTGCTTTTGCTCTTGTCGGCGCCCTCGCGCGCCGGCGTGTTCGCAGGAGGTGTACATGAGTCGACCCACACGCAAAGCCCGCCGCGGCGATCGGCCTCGCCTGGCGCTCGTGCTGTCGGGCGGTGGCGCGCGCGGAGCCTACGAAGCGGGGGTGCTTCGTTATCTGCGTGAAGATCTCGCTGGCGATCTCGGCGGCCAGATTCGCTTCGACATCATCTCGGGAACCTCGGTCGGGGGCATTCACGCCTGCTTCGTCGCAGGGACCTCCGACATCGTCCCCGAGCAGGGGCGTTTGTTGGCCGAGCGGTGGGAGAGCATGGTGCTCGAAGAGGTCGTCCACTTCGGGGTCAAGGAGTTCGTCCGTACGCCGGCGGCCCTGCTCGGCAGTGGCATGATCGAGGAGGTCGAGCAGGGACAAAAGCGCCTGGGTGGCATCGTCAACACCTCGATGCTCGAGCGCATCGTGCGGCGCATGATTCCGTGGCAGCGGATCTCACGCAATTGCCTGCAAGACCGCTTCGAGTCGCTCTCGGTGACGGCGACCGACATCGGTTCGGGCAAGACCGTGGTCTTCGTCGAGAGTTCGAGGCCGCTGCCGCCTTGGAGCCAGGACCCGTTCGTGCGCGCGCAGAGCGTTCAGATGAGCTACGAGCACGCGCTCGCGTCCGCTGCCATCCCGATCATGTTTCCCGCCATCGCGGTCGGCGAACGCTTCTACTGTGACGGCGGTCTTCGGCAGAACACGCCGCTGTCACCGGCCCTGCGGCTGGGAGCCGACAAGGTGCTGGTGGTCGGGCTTCGCCACAAGCCTTCTCCGGTCGAGGTGCCAGAAGAGACGATGCCCTTCCCGGGCGCGGCCTTTCTCGCGGGCAAGGTGCTCAACGCCTTTCTCCTCGATCACGTCGACTACGATCTCGATCGTCTGCGGCGCTTCAACGCGCTCGTCACGGCAGCCAAGTCGGTGCACGACGAAGAGCACAAGCGCATGTTCGACGAGGTCGTGACCAAATCTCGGGGCGCGCCCTATCGCGTGGTCGGCGAGATGATGTTGCGGCCTTCGGTGGACCTCGGCGCCATCGCGGGCGACATCGCGCGCGCGGGGCGATTCAAGGGGCAAGGCGGCGGGCCAGGAATCCGCCTCTTGCGACGGTTGGCCAGCGCGCGCGGCTCGAGCGAGGCCGACTTGCTCTCCTATATCCTCTTTGACGGCAACTATGCCGCCGAGCTGGTCCGCATCGGCTACGAGGACGCGCGGGCCCGCCACCACGAGCTGGCCAAGTTTCTCTGCGACTGCGTGATCAAAGACTGATCGCCGCGTGATCGCAGCCGATCGGGCTGTCCGCGGCGCGCCGGCGAATCACTTCACCAGCTTCAGAGTCGGGCGCCTGCGGCGGCGGGGCGGCAGCGCTTCGGCTGTCGGTACCTCTTCGGGTTCGGCACTCGGTTCGGCGGGCACCGACTTCAAAAAGCGCTCCCGTCGCAGCGGCGCAATCGCGGAACTCTTGCGTTCGGCCCCGGCGGCCAGGGGCAAAGCAGCGACATCGTCATCGCGGCCGTTCCCCTCTTCGTCATCGCCGACGGCGCCGTCGGAATCGCCCGCGGGCCGCGCCATCACCGGCACGTCGTCGGGCACGTCCTCGTAATAGAGGATGCCGCGACCGTCGGTGCACGCGACGATGTAGACGGCAGACCAAGGAATGAAGGTGGCGTGGGGCGTACGCGAGAACGACAAGGTGGCGCGGATGCCGTCCTCGTCGACCGCGAGATCCGGGATCGCGACTGGCATGTCCCGCCCGTATTGCAGGACGAGATGCCCGTTGTCGGTGAACTCCGGCGGCACCTTCACGCCGGTTCGGCGGGCGTCGAGATGCACGCTGACCCAACCTTCTCCGTAAAAGGCCAGGAATGCGTCTCGTTTCGAGGGTCGTTCTTCAGGATTCATCGCCGCGGTGTTCCCCGGACGCAAACCGGGCCCCCTCTTTTACCCTCTCGGCAATGCCGCTGCCAAATGGTCGTGGGGCGGGATATATTCTCTGCGCCAAAACCGCCATGAATCGACCTCGCTTCACGCCGTTGCCGCCCGTCTCGCAGCCCTCGCGCGCGTTGTCCGGCTGGCGCGCCCGGTTGGCCAGTGACCCCATTCCGCGGCTTTTGCGCGAGGGCCCACCGTCGGTCCTGGCGCGAATTCGCAGGGATCTCATCGACGACAGCGAGGCTCCCGGCCTCGACGAAGTGTGGGGTTACCCTGAGGTCAAGGCACTGGTCAAGAAGATCGAGAAGGACGGCAGTTTTGCCCCCAAGGCGCCGGAAAAGGCCCTGGGCAGCGCAGAATTTGCCGTCGCGCTGGCCACTTTGCGTGGTCTCGACCGCCTGGCGGATCTGGGCGTGCGCGTCGGGCCGCCGGATACGACCGTGCGGGAGAAGGAAAAGCGCGAGATCGAGCCGCGCGCTCCCGGCAAGGAGCTGCTGGGAAAACCGCACAATCACCGCGACGTGCAGCGCGATCTGCGCGGACACGCTCTGGCCAAGGCCCACCGGGCGCGGGAGAGCGCCAAGGAAGCCGCGAAACAGGCTCTGCGGGCGGCCTCCGGCGAGGTCGTCGAGGACGGGGCAGCCGCCGAAGCAGCCGCCAAGGAGATCAGCAAACCGGCCACCCGCGAGAGCGTGCGGGACGCGGCCTTCAAGGCGGCCAAGGTCCCCAAGGAGCTGCAAAAGTGCGTCGATTTCCTGCTTTCGTCGCAGACCGCTGACGGCGGGCTGGCCGCGCTGGCGGTGAGTGACAACCCCAAGGTGAAGGGCAAGCTCCCGGCTCTTCATTTCCAGGGCTGGGCAGTCTCCGCGCTCTGCCGGATCGGCTTCGAGAGCGATCCGCGGGTGGAAAAAGCCTTGCAGTTTCTGATCGAGCGCCGGCAAGACGACGGCGGCTGGGCCTGGCGGGGCGTGCGGACCGATTCGGCGGCGCGGCCGTCGAGCCACCTCGTGACGGGCATGGTGCTGCGCGCGTTCGCGGCTTCCGGTGCGCGGCGCGGATCCCGCGAAGCCCGACGAGCGGCGGAGTTGCTGGCCACGCGCTTTTTGCAGCCTGACCGCTACCCGGATCGCAAGGCACCGAGCTACTGGGAGATCCTCACCGAGCCGCGTTTTTATACCGACGTGCTCGATGCCCTCGACACCGTGACCGCGATCGGCCTTGGCAAAGAGAACAGCGGCGTGCGCACGGCCGAGGCGTACTTGCGATCTCGGCAGGCCGCCGACGGCCTCTGGTACCCGGGGCCCCCTCCCAGCAAGGCGGAGACCTTCGCCGGTGGGTCAGCCGTCACCGCGAAGGCCAAGCCCGGCGCGTCGAGCAAAGACGCCAAGGACGCGGGCAAAGAGACCGACGCAGCCATCTCGTTGACGCTGCGGGTCCTGGTGGTCCTGCGGCGGATCAACTAGCCCGGCACCGCGTCCGTCGCGGCGAGATCGACGTGTCCCGTCGCCGCGCGGTTGTCGCCGCGCGATTGATGGGCGTCGCCCGGCTCGCCGTGCGCGTCCCGGGCCGCCAGGAAATGTCGGCGGCGGCGTGATAAAAGGCGGCCCGTGATTCGCCACGACTGGACGCTCGCCGAGATCATCGAGATTCACGATCTGCCGCTGCCGCAGCTGATGCTGCGTGCGCAGACGGTTCACCACGAGCATCACGCGCCCGACGAGGTGCAGCTCTGTTCGTTGCTTTCGGTGAAGACGGGTGGCTGCCCGGAGGACTGCTCGTACTGCCCGCAGTCGTCCAAGTACGAGACCGAGGTCGGCGTCGAGCGGATGATGAACAAGGACGAGGTGCTGTCCGCGGCGGCGACGGCGCGGGCGGCCGGGGCGACGCGCTTTTGTATGGGTGCGGCCTGGCGTGAGGTGAAGGACGGGCCGGCTTTCGACAACGTTCTGTCGATGGTGCGCGGCGTGCGCGAGATGGGCATGGAGGCCTGCGTGACCCTCGGGATGTTGACCGAGGACCAGGCGGTGCGGCTCAAGGACGCGGGGCTGTCGGCCTACAACCACAACCTCGATACCTCGCGCGAGTACTACAAGTCGATCATCAAGACGCGCACGTTCGACGATCGGCTGCGCACGCTCGGCAACGTCCGCAAGGCCGGGATCACGGTCTGCTCGGGCGGGATCATCGGCATGGGCGAGAGCATCGCGGATCGTTGCGGGATGTTGATGACGCTGGCGACTCTGGATCCGCATCCCGTGAGCGTGCCGGTCAACGCGCTGGTGGCGGTCGAGGGCACGCCTTTGGCTAGTTTGCCCCCGGTCGATCCGATCGAGCTGGTTCGTATGATTGCGACCGCACGCATCCTGATGCCCAAGTCGCGGGTGCGGCTGTCGGCGGGGCGCATGGCGATGTCGCGCGAGGCGCAGCTGCTCTGTCTGCTGGCGGGCGCCAACTCGATCTTCTACGGCGAGAAGCTGCTCACCACCGGCAATCCCGACGTGAGCGCCGACCAGCAGCTGCTGCGCGACGCCGGCTTCCGCGCGGCCACCTGACCGGCGCCGGGGCGGGCAAAAGCGCTCCGGCTTTCAAGCGCACACGCGCGCTCGCGCTTTCAAGCCTTGAGTTCTTGGCGGCGCACGAGCCGCGCGATGTTGTCCTTGTGACGGACGATGACCAGAAGTGCGCTCGCCACGCCGAAGGCGATGAGAGCGACGTCACGGGGGCCCAGGACGAGGATGAGGATCGGAAACGCGATCACGGCGGCGAGCGAGCCGACTGACGATATGCGGAAGATCAGCAGCAAGAGCGCGTAGACGACGAACGAGCCCAGAGTCGGCAGCGGCGCCAGGCCGAGGCCCGCGCCGAGAGAGGTCGCCACGCCCTTGCCGCCCTTGCCGCCGAGAAAGACGCTGAAGCTGTGCCCCAGGATGGCGGCGAATCCACAAATCCCCATGGTCCAGGCGCCGTAGCCGAGGGCGCCGGCGGCGAGCACGGGGAGGTAGCCCTTGGCCGCGTCGATGAGCAACACGACGACCGCCCACACCTTGCCCATCGCCCGGCCGACGTTGGTGGCGCCGATGTTTCCACTGCCGACCTTGCGCAGATCGACTCCGCGCGCGCGGGCGATCACGATGCCAGTGGGAAACGAACCGACCAGGAAAGAGACGGCCACGAGGGCAAACGCGAGAAGCACCGAATGAGTCTATGCACAAAGCTGGGGCAAACAACGGCTGGCGCACCCGAGTGTGGCCGCCATTTTTCGCCCCGAGCCTGACCGGCGGCGTCGGGGCGTGGCTGTGCCGCACTGAGACCGCCAGCTGACCCGGGTCCGGAGGGCATCGGCAGGCTTGTCGGGCGCTCGGGGCCCGTCTCTGCGATGGTGGGGGCTCACGGCAGAGAGAAGGAGAGCGGAGCAATGGAGATCAATCTGGCGACGCCGGCGCTTCTGTTTCCGGCGATCTCTCTCATCCTGCTGGCCTATACGAACCGCTTTTTGGGGTTGGCGAGCCTGATCCGCGGGTTGGCGGCGCAATACAGCCAGAACCGCGATCAGCTGTTGATGGGGCAGATCCACAATCTTCGCCACCGGCTCAGCCTCATCCGCACCATGCAGGCACTCGGCGTCTCCTCGCTGTTCGTCTGTGTCACCTGCATGTTCGCGCTGTTTGCCGGCAGCCAGCTGCTGGGCAAAAGCCTCTTCGGTGGCAGCTTGCTGCTCTTGATGGCGTCGCTTGGGTACTCGTTTCGCGAGATACAGCTCTCCACGACGGCGCTGAACATCCAGCTGTCGACGATTGAAAAAGATCCGCGGGAGGTGAGTTAGCTTGAGGGGCATGAAGCACCCTGCCGGCCCCTGCCATCGTTCGGCGCTCGTCGCCGGGATGTTCGCGACCTTGGCCGCGGCTTTCGCGCCAGGTAGGGCCGCGGCGGCGGACGCGGACGTCGTGTTGCGGGGTGGGCGTGTGGTCGACGGCAGCGGTGCGGCTGCTTCCGTCGCTGACGTCGCCATCAAAGATGGCCTCATCCTCGCGGTGGGTAAGGACGTACCCGCTGGGGAGCGCACCATCGACGTCGCCGGGCTGGTGGTCGCGCCGGGGTTCGTCGACATCCACAACCACAGCGACAACGCGCTGCTGGTCGATGGCGACGCGCCCAGCTTGCTTCATCAGGGCGTGACGTCGGTGATTCTCGGTGAGGGCGGATCGGCGGCGCCAACGGCCGAGTTTCCCACCTTTCGCCACTACTTCGACAAGCTCAAGCAAGGTGGCATCGCGGTCAACGTCGGCTCTTACGTGGGGTCGTCGCAGATTTGGGTGCAAGCGCGGGGCGAGCGGGCCGGACCGCCGACGCGTTCGGAGCTGCAGCGCATGCGCGCTCTCGTCACGCAGGCCATGAACGATGGGGCGCTCGGTGTGGCGAGCTCGTTGTCGGGGCCGCCGGGATCGTGGATCGATACCGCGTCGCTGATTGCGATGTGTGAAGCCGCGGCCCCGGGCCAGGGCCTCTATTCGACTCACCTACGCAACGAGGGTCTCGGGGTTTTTGCCGCAGTCGACGAAGCGCTGGCGATCGGCAAAGCCGCGGGCGTGCCCGTCGACGTCATCCACATCAAGATCTCGGAGCATTCCCTCTGGGGTCAGATGCCCAAACTGATCGCCAAGCTGGAGGCGGCGCGCGCCGCGGGTGCCAGGGTGACGGCCAACGTCTATCCCTATCGCGCGGGTCAGAACGATCTGGCGACGATCATTCCGCCCTGGGCGCACGAAGGAGGGCCGTCGCAGCTGCTAAGGCGACTCAAGGACCGCAAACAACGCGCGCGCATCGAGCGCGAGATCACGAACGGCGTGCCGGGTTGGTACAACCACTACACCGCGACGGGATCCTGGCAGGGCATGATGCTGGTGAAGCTACGCCACGCGGATCACCAGCGTTTCCAGGGCAAACGAATGGACGAGGTGATAGAGGCGCTGGGGGGCAAGCCTTTCGATGCGTTGTTCTCGCTGCTCATCGACAACGGTGGGAGTGTGCCGACGATCTTCTTTCACCACGCCGAAAAGGACATGCGCTACGCCTTGGCGCAGCCCTTCGTGTCGATTGGATCGGACGGCGGATCGGTGCGACCCGACGGCCCGCTCGGCACCGGGCACCCGCATCCTCGCTTCTACGGCACGTTCCCGCGGGTTCTGGGGCGGTACGTGCGCGACGAGAAGGTCATCCCGCTCGAGGTCGCGATCCAGAAGATGACGTCGGCCAACACCACCAAGGTGGGCGTCGCCGACCGAGGTTTCTTGCGAGCGGGGCTGCGCGCCGACGTGACCGTGTTCGATCCGGGGCGCATCATCGACAACGCGACTTTCGAGAAGCCGCATCAGTACAGCAGCGGCGTCGTGCACGTGCTGGTGGGGGGCAAACTGGTTCTGGAGGCGGGCAAGCCGACGGGCGCGCGCCCGGGACAGATTCTCTACGGGCGCGGTAAACGCTGACCCGGGGCCTGGAAACTCGTCGAAAATTGCTCGCCGGAGCCGGGTCGGGCAGCATCGACGACCTGAGGATGGCGGCGTCTTGCGCAATCGCGACGTGACCGAACCGGCGATCGGAGCTGGCGCCGTGCGTTCGGAGCCGCGCTGGCAGCTTCCTCCTCGACGATCTCAGCGCGTTCCCACTCCTGCTCTGGGGGTGGTGCCTGCGCACAGTTTCGGTCTGCGGGACGGGCGTCGTCGCTGGCGCGCCTGGCTGCTGGTGGCCTGCGCCGGGCTGCTCGTCCTGGGCGGCCGCGTCCTTTACCAGGCGCGCTCTGCAGTGCTGGCCGGGGAACGCGCGCTGGCCGCTTCGGACGACGAGACGGCTCTGACCTGGTTTGCGCGTGCGTCCCGAATGGCTCTGCCGGGCAGCCCATTTGCCGATCGCGGTCTGCGCGGCCTGCGCGTCGTCGCGGAGTCGGCACGGCAGCGCGGTGACGTCGGCCTCGAACGGGATGCCCTATTCGCCCTCCGCCTGGCCATCGCCACCACGGGCATGCGACGGGGAGACACGCTGGCATTCGCCAATGCTCGCCTCGGTGAGCTCACGGCGGGGCTCGACCAGGAGAGCGGCGTGAGTGCGACCGCGCGGACCCAAGGGCTCACCGACGCGGGTCCCAAGCGCTCGGTGGCCCAGGTGGTGGCGACAGCTGGGCTCGTGATCTGGTTGGGGGCCTTTTTGCTGTTCTGCCGTCGAGGCATAGACCGAACCTTGGCTCTGCGGCGGCGCTGGGCTCTGCCCTGCGGGATCGCTTTCGGCATGGGTTTGATTCTCTTCGTGGCTGGCAACTGGCGCTGATCCGGGGGATCTCGCGCGGTGGGCGGTGAGGCGCCCCGAGCAGCGGGCCCTCGCGTTACTGGGGATCGGGCGCGAACCACCCGTATCGGTACGGCTCGGTTACGACTGCCGCCCGTTCGCATGGCCGACCCCTTCCGTCACTGCCGTCCGGACGTCGGCGTGCTACAAAGGACGTTCACCGTCGGACCCGCCGCATGGATGTTCGTTGCGAGAGCTGCCACACCGAGTATGAGCTCGACGACGGGAGCGTCAGTCAGCAGGGCACGGACGTTCAATGTACGTTCTGCGGGCACACGTTCACGGTATATCCCACCCGACGTGAGCCAGTCGCCGCGACAGCTCCGCGCGCGCCCGGGCACGGCCCGGCGGGAGCCGGCGCGCCGACGGGGCCGGGCGCGGAATTCCTGCTCGAAACGTCGGACGGCAAGACTCACCGGTTGAGGGAGCTGACCGTCCTGCAGAAGTGGATCATCGAGCGCAAGGTGACCCGCGCGGACCGGATCTCGCGCAACGGCCAGCCCTGGGCGCGTCTCGGCTCGCTGGAAGATCTGGCGCCCTTCTTCGATGTCGTCGACGAGGCGGATCGGGCGCGCGCGGCGGTGATGCGCTCGACCTCGGGTGAATCGCCAGCCGTCACCGGGTCGGGCGCGCACGGTGTGCCGGCGGACGTGCTGGCGCGCTCGACGCCGGATGGACAGCGGGCGGTCAACCGTTCCCTCGAGTTGATGGCGGTCGAGGCTCCGCAGCAGGCCCTCGATGATTCTGACTCTTCCGAGGTTCTGCGCCCTGCCGGGACGGGTCGCTGGAAGTTACTCGTCACGTTCGGTGTCGCAGGCGCCGTCGCCTATGGCGGCATCCTGGCGTTGCCGACGGTGCTGGCCAAGCGGGACGAGGCGCGGGCCCGCTGGGATCGAACGGGAGCTTTTCGGCGCGAGCGTACGCGACCTGCGGCGGAAGCCGCGTCTGGCGCCTTGCCGACGGCCGGCGCCGCTGGATCTCAGGCTGAGACGGTTGCTGTCGGCGCGCTGCCTGGGGGCGAAACGCCGGGACTCACCGGGGGGGCGACCGGGTCCACCTTGGTCGGGGCCACTGGGGGCGAACCGGGCGGTCCGGGCGGCGGCTCGGGTCGAGCCGTGCCGAGCCAGCCTGCCGCGCAGGCGGAAGGCAGCACTGCGGACAAGACGGCGAACAAACCGTCGCGCAGCGGTGGAGCGCCGACCGCGCCGGCGGCGCAGGCAGCGAGTGCGGTCACAAGCCGGAAGCGAGGCGCGCGGACCGAAGGGACGGAAGCTGCCAATCCCGGCACCGCTGCCGAGCGGGCGCCTAGCGTGGCAACCCGATCCGGGACGGCGGCCGAGGCCGCAGCAGCCAACAAGCCAGCGTCTTCGCCGGGCGGTCAGACCGGGACGGGACTCAAGCCTGCGGTCGAGCGGGGGGCGCTGGCGGCGCGCTCGCAGCCGACCGCCGCTCGCGGACGCGGCGGCGATGCCGTCGCTTCCAGCTACGAC
>JANNNO010000088.1:0-9769 GCA_031398585.1 Myxococcales bacterium
GTGTAGCCGCAGACGACCTTTTCCCCCGAGCCGTGCAGGTGCACCACCAGGACCCCTCGGGGCGCCACACGCGTATCGAGGAACGCCTGTTGTGTTCCCAGCAGCTTGCTCGCACTGGGATCGGCTTCGTTGGCCTTGAACGTGAAAGCGCGCTCCTTGTTGTCGCTGCGATCGACGTTGGGCCCGCCTGCACCCCCTGCCCCCACGTCACCACTGCCCCCAGTGCCGCCGGTCGCCGCTGCGCCGCCGGTCCCAGACGGCGCTCCCCCGCCACCGCCAGAGCCGCCGCTGCCAGAGCCGCCGCTGCCGCCGCCAGACTCTCCGCCCATCGCAGCCGGACCAGAGCCCGAAGATCCCCCGCTGGCGGATCCGCCACTGGGTGATCCGCCACTCGCCGTGCCACCGCTTGCCGATCCACCAGAGGCGCCAGCGCCCGATCCGCCGGTGGTGCCCGACATCATTCCGCTGCCGCCCGAACGAGCCTGCGGCCCCGCCGCATCACCGCCGCCGGCAGCGCAGGCGGTCGCCAAGAGGGCCATCCCGATCGCCGCTGCTCGCAAAGCCAGCCCTCGTGCCGTCAAGGAAGCGCCTCCCTCTGAAAGCGAAGCCAATCACTTTTGTGGAGCGGGCGCAGGCGCGGCTCGGCGGCCAAGCGCTATTTCGCCTTGCCGGTGTAGTAGTCGCCGACGACCTTGGCGACGTTGCGTGCGCCGCCGCCGGCAAAGTGCGGCGGGTTGCCGGTGAAGTCGGAGCACGCGGTCACCTCGAACTTGGGCGAGGCCCGCAAGAGCTTGGTGTCGGTCGCCACCACCTCGGCGATCGCCTCGTCCTGCGACGGATGAATCGTGGATCGGTAAGCCGGCCGGCTGCCGCAGGGCTTGTTGCCGGGGCCACGCACGAAGGTGCCAAGCTCGATGCGCTTTAGCCCGGGGAACTTCGCCTTGAGGTTCTTGACCACGGCGGTGAGAGCGTCCACCCACTGCTGCTTGCTGGTCCACTCGAAGCGCAGCCCGATGAAGATCACGCGATCGGGAGTCTTCGAGTTCGTCGCACAGGCCGACGTGGCGCCCGTGTTCCAGGCAGCAGCCGTCGGGTTGGCCCACAGGTCGACGAAGCCGCTGTGCACGCGGACCATCTGCCACTTGGCATTGTCGACCATGGTCTCGAAGCCCGCGCCGTACCACTCGGCCGTCGCGTTGATGCCGATGAGGTGCGTACACGTGAAGGCCGATTCGGGGTCAGGCGCCCCGGGCGGCGAATCGATAGGCGTCGGAGCGCCACCGCTACTGTCGCTTGGTGAAGAGGCCGCGTCGCTCCCCGTGCTGCCGCCACTGCCCCCGACACCCGTGCCGCCGCCTCCGCTCCCTCCCGCGGCCGGGCCAGGCTCCGCGGGAGCGCCACCCGTCGCTGCGGGCGCACTGCCACCAGCGCCGCCCGCCGACGGTCCCGACGCACCGCCGCTACCGCCCGGGCTGCTGCCGCCGCTTCCGACGCTGCCGCCCGCTGGCGTGCCGCCCGTCGCCATCTGACCACCCTTGGCGGGCGGATCATCGCCGCCGGCTTCGCCCCCCGGCGTCATGCAGGCCGCTGCACCCATCAATACAACCAGGACCGAGCGCCGGACGAGGGACTTCATGTGAGTTTTGGAGTGCTCCGAGGGTAGTTCCTCCGCTCACTTTTTCCGCCAGCAGGAAAACTCGTGCGCGGAAGTAGGCAAAATGGACGCCTGGCGTGACGGGGGGCCACTTTCTGTCACTGGGTTTCGTCGAAACTATCGCCGCGAGGACGCCTGCCATGAAACGCCTGTCCCGACCCTGGCTCACAGCTTCATCTGCCACCGGGCCGGTTTCCGCTCGCCGTTTCGGCCTCGCGCTCGCCGCGTGCGGCTTGCTGGCCAGCGCCTGCGTGGGCACCGTGGGAGAAAATCCCGCCGCCCCCGCCACCCCCCGCCGCAACCCCCCCCCCCGCCGCAACAAACCAGGCAGCCCCAGCACGCCCGGCGGTGGCAATGACCCCGGGAACATGGGCCCGGGCAACACGGGTCCGGGCAACATGGGCGGAAGCGGCCCTGGCGCGGCTCCCATCGTCGCGGGCCGGGTCTCGCTTCGGCGACTGACCCGCACACAATTCAACAACACCGTCAGGGATCTGCTCGGCTTCGAGGGCGAACACGGCGCCGGCTTCCCCGAAGACGAGGACGCGTCGGGGTTCCGAGCCAACACCAGCGTCCCGGTGAGCGCCGCCCAGGTCGACAAATACGAAGAGGCCGCCGATCGCCTGGGTGCCAAGGTCGCCGGTGAAGCCGCCGATCGTCTCGCCCCGTGTCTGGCCCCGCGCCAGGAAGCCGATTGCGCCACCGACTTCGTACGCGGCTTCGGCAAACGCGCCTTCCGCCGACCGCTGTCCGATGAAGAGGTCGCCCGTTACAAGACCGTCTTCGATGCCGGTCGCAAGGCCGACAACACCTACGCCGCCGGCGTCGGTCTCGCGGTCGCGGCGATCCTGCAGTCGCCCAACTTCCTCTATCTGCCCGAGCTGGGCGAAGGCGCCGCGGCCGCTGCCGGCGTTCCGCTGAGCGGCTACGAGATGGCCGCGCGCCTGTCGTACTTCCTCACCGATTCGATGCCCGACGCCGAGCTGTTCGCGGCCGCCGAAGGCAACCGCCTGCGGTCGACCGACGACGTGATTGCCCACGCCAAGCGGCTGCTGGCCAGCCCGCGCGCCCGCGACGTCTCGATTAACTTTTTCAAGCAGTGGCTCGAGATCGAAGCCATCGCTTCGATGGACAAGGACACCAAGGCGTACCCCGCTTTCTCGCCCGCCCTGCGCGAGGCGATGGCCGCCGAGATCAACGCCTTCATCGGTCACGTCTTTGGCGCCGAGGGCGGCAAGCTCGGCCCGATCATGACCGCGAACTACGGCTTCGTGCAGGGGCCGCTCGCCGAGCTCTACGGCACGCCGGGCACCGGCCGCGTCGATCAGCCGGCGGGGCAGCGCGCGGGCCTCATGACCTTGCCGGGCGTGATGGCGCTCTACGCTCACCCGGATCAGAGCGCGCCGGTCAGCCGTGGCTACCTCATCTCCGACAAGTTCCTCTGCGACACGCCACCGCCCGCGCCGAACGACATCGACGTGACGGTGCCCAAGCCCGACCCCAACCGCACCACGCGCGAACGCTTCTCCGCTCACCGCGAGAACCCGGCCTGCAAGAGCTGCCACGAGCTGATGGATCCCTACGGCCTCACCTTCGAGAACTTCGACGGCATCGGCCGCTGGCGCGACCGCGAGGGCAACAAAGCCGTCGATGCCACCTACGACACGCCCCGCTTCGGCATGGTGAAGAACGCCGTCGAGCTGATGGGCAAGCTGGCCGCATCCAAGGACGTCGCCAACTGCTTTGCGCGGCAGTGGTTCCGCCTCGCTTTTGGCCGCATGGACATCGCCGGCGACAAGCCGACCATCGACCACGCCCAGGCGGCCTTCGAGAAGGGTGGCCTCGCCATTCCCGATCTCGTGACCGCCATCGCTTCGAGCCCGGCCTTCCGCCACCGGGTGGCGCGATGACCAGGCTTCACTTCGCTTTCACCCTCGCAGGAGTTTCGCGATGACGTCCTCGCTCTCTCGCCGCCGCTTCCTTCGGGGCATCACCCTGCCCACCGCCGTGCTGCCCTTCGTGCCGACGTTCCTGCCCTCGGTGGGCGGGTTCGCGCGCAAAGCGCAGGCGCAAACCGGAACCGGCCCCAGGCGCCTGCTTCTCGTCTTCACTGGAAACGGCACGGTGGAAAGCGAGCTGTGGCCCACCGGTGGTGAAAAGGACTTCGCCTTCGTGAAGGGTTCAATCACCGAACCGCTGGCGCCCTTCCGATCGCGTCTCGTCTTCCCGAAGGGGCTGCGACGGCTCACCTCGGGCTCGGGCGCGCACGAGAAGAACATGGGCGGCCTGTGGACCGGCTGCGGCCTGGTCGCCACCAACGGCTACCCGACGGGCCCGTCGGTCGATCAGATCATTGCGCAGAAGCTGCCCGCAGGCCCGGCGTTCAAGAGCCTGACCTTCGGCATCCAGAGCGACAGCTTCAACCGCGGCGGCAACAAGGCCGTGCTCAAGTCCATGACCTACAGCGGCCGCAACGCCGTCGTCCCGCCCGAGGACGATCCGCAGGTCATGTTCAACAAGCTCATGATCGCGCCGACCGAAGGCGGCGGCACCGTCGGCCCCAAGCCCGAAGATCTCGAGCGCCTCAAGGCCAAGAAGAAGAGCGTGCTCGATGCGGTCCGCGGCGATCTGCAGTCGCTCATGGCCCGGATCGATCGCGATGATCGCTCGCGCCTCGAATCGCACCTGGAGTCAATCGGCGCCATCGAAAAGCGCCTCGCGCAGCCGATGCCGTCGACCGTCGGCTGCAGCGCCCCGCCCAAACCCGGCGCCACCATCGCCACGCCGGCGGCCCGCCTGCTCAACGAGAACTTCCCCGCCATCCTCGACATCCAATCGAGGATCGCGACAGCAGCGCTCGCTTGCAACCGCACCCAGGTCGCGACCTTGCAGTGGTCGCGTTCCTTCAGCCCGATCCGCCACACCTGGGTCGGCGTGCAGGAAGACCATCACACGCTGTCGCACAAGACGAGCGCGAACGATCTGCGCCAGCTTGCCGCCCTCAACCGCTGGTACGCCGAACGTTACGCCGAGCTGCTCGGCATGCTGGACGCGGTCAAGGAAGGCAACGGAACTCTGCTCGACAACACCCTCGTCGTCTGGGGCTTCGAGGCCGCCACCGGCAACCACGACGCCTCCCGCGGCGTCGCGATCATGGCAGGCAAATGCGGCGGCAAGATCAACGTCGGCGAAGGCCGTCTCTTCAACGCCGCCGGCCACGACTGGTCACAGCTGCTGGTGACCTTGTGCCACGCGATGGGCGTCACCGACGTCGACAAAGTCGGCGAGCTGCCCATGAAGACCGGACCGATACCGGGGCTGCTGGCGTAGCGCCGGGCGGGCGGCCCGGCCGAAAGGTCGGGCGTGCCTACATTGCACCCGCGTTTGACACCCGCGTTTGGCACCCGCATCGCCCCCCGCATCCGACCGGTTTCGCACCCCGGGGCGGGCTCTCTGGCGCGCGCGGAACAAGATCCGCAGAGAACTCCCGATGAGGGAGGGCACGACGGACACCAGCGACCGGCGCCCCCTTCGGGGTGACGGTGTCGCGTCCCTTCATGTAAGGTGCCCCGTCTTGCCGCCATGCCCAAGCGCCTCATCAAGCCGTTTCTGACCCGTCGTTTTGCCAAGTTCGGAGCCGTCGGCGCGACCGGCGTGATCGTCAACCTCGGGACTCTCGCGCTGCTGCGCAAGTTCGCGGTGCACACCAACCTGGCGTCCGCGATCGCGATCGAGTTGTCCATCCTCTCGAACTTCCTCATCAATCACCTGTGGACGTTCGGGGATCGGCGGTCGGAGGGCGGGCCCACCTTGGGGCATCACCTGTTCCGCTTTCACCTCGTCAGCCTGGGCGGCGGCATCATCCAGTTCGTCATCTTCGTCGGGATGAACGTCGTCTGGCTGAGGCTGTTCGGAACCCCGGCCGAGATTGCCACTTACGGCGCTGGCGCGGGCTCCTGGATGGACCGCTGGGTCTGGCACCCGTTCGTCGAGCCGCCCAACGTGGGCAACCTGGTCTACCTGTCGCAGATCTGCGGCATCGGCGCGGCCACGGTCTGGAACTACCTGCTGAACTTCTACTGGACCTGGGCCAAGAAGGTCGTGTGACCCGGCTCAGCTGACCGGGTGCTCGGCGATCGCCGCGCGCAGCTCGGCGTCGAGCAGGCGCGCGCTCTCGTCCCAGCTCACGGGGCCCTTGGCAGCAATCGTCGCGGGATCGCCGGGATCGGCAAGCACCCGTGCCAGGGCTGCGGCCAGCGCGGAGGCATCACGAGGAGGAACCAGCTCGCCGAGAGCGGGCTCGGTGACCAGATCGGGAATGCCGCCCACGTTGGTGGCGACGACCTTGCGACCGGAGGCCAGCGCCTCGAGCACGACGTTGGGCGTGCCCTCGTTGTGGCTCGGCAAGGTCAACAAGTCAGCGGCGGCGACGTAGCGAGAGACCTCCAGCAGGGGACGGCCCCCCACCGCCATCACGCGCCCACCGAGCTCTGCGCCCGCCGCCTCGCAACGACCGCGCAGGGATCCATCGCCGACGACAACCAAGCGCACCGACGGGTCCTGCGCCGCCAGCGTGCGAAAGGCGCTGAGCAGCTCCTCGATGCCCTTGGCCGGCTCGACCCGGCCCACGTAGACGACGATGCGGCCGTCGGCGGGCAGTCCGAGATCCTGGCGGGCGGTGGCGCGATCGCGGGGAAAGAAGAGCGCGCGATCGACGCCGTTGGGGATCACGACTGTCCGCTCTGCGGGCGCGCCAAGGGCGATGGTCTTGGCGGCCAGATCGCGGCTCACGGCGATGATGCGACCCGCGCGCGGCAAGGTCTTGCGCAGCTGCGCCGGCACGCCCGCGATCTTGGGGGCGATGTTGATGTCCGAGCCAAGCGCATAGACCACCGCCGGTACGCCGAGAGCCCGCGCCATCCAGGTGGCGGCGATGCCGTCGGGATAGATGAACGAGCCAAGCACGACGTCGTACTGGCCGCGCAGGCGGCGAAACAGCGGAAAAAGCGAGGCAAAGTAGAGCCCCGAGGCGACGCTGTAATCGAGGCGCGGCAGGTGAAAGACGCGCGGGTGGCGCACGAACAGGCCTTCGATCCATTCGAAGTCGGGTAGGTCATGCAGCTTGCCGGCGCCGCTGCGCCCTCCGACCAGACCAGCACCAGGGAACCAGGGCACCGGCGCCACCACCTCGACGTCGCAGTGGCTGAGCAGACAGCGAAACTGCTGCCGGTTGAAAGCGGCGGCGAGCGGTTCCTGGGCGTTGGGAAACACCTTCGTCAGCACGAGCACGCGGGGACGCGCGGGCACCGGGCGGGTGGCGGCAGAGCGAGCGGGATTCATGCGTAGGGCCTCACGGACGCCTCATCACATCGGCTGATATCGGCGAGAGTCGAGCGGCTGTCAAACGCGGCGCGCGGCGGTCGCGACTTCCTTCCCCGGTCCCGATCCGATAGATAGAAGAGCGATGCGCGGCACCGTCCGAGAAGCGCTGGTCGGCCTGGCCGTGCTGATGACGTTCGGCGCGGGTGCAGGCGCCTGCAGCGATGATCTCGGTGACCGCAAAGGGGTGCCGTTCATCGACGAGCAGCCAGGAGGCATTGGCGGCGGGGGCGCGGGCGGGGGGCCCGGCCAAGATGCCGCGGGTGACGCCGCCGCGGTAGACCTCGCGCCTCGCAGCTGTTCCGCCCAGCCAGTCGCCTACCTCTTCGACCATGCTGACCCCTTCACCGGTCAGGCCAGCACGGCGCGCGCGCAGCTGGTGGCGGCGGGATTCCGGGTCGAGCCACTGCCGTTGGAGCGCAGCCCTGGCGGCCTTCACGGGGCCATCGTCTTTGGCTCGTTCGCCAGCGAAAGCGCGGATTACCTCGGCTGGATGGCGCGACACGCGGCCGATCTGCTCTCGTTCGTCGCGGCCGGCAACGTGGTGTTGCAGCTGACCCAGGCCGAGCCGAGCGAATCGCTGCCGCCCTTCTTGCCGCCCGATCGACGAGCCATGCGCTCGCGGACCGACGTCACGCGCCTCTTCGTGAGCGCACCCTCGCACCCGCTGCTGGCCGGCGTGCCGTCGACTCCCGACGGGCACCTCGTCTGGCAGGGCGCGCGCGTCGGCTGGCAGACCTTCGGCAGTCAAGGTGGCTTCGAGGTCTTGCTGGCGGGCAATCCGGCGGGACAGAGCCCGGCCCTCATCGAAACATCGGTGGGCGCAGGTCGGCTCTTGCTCGCCGCGCTCGCGCTCGACAAACCGATCGGCCCGGCGCCGGCGCAAGACGAGCTGGCGGCGGTCTTCTTCCGCAACCTCGCCGGTCACGTGAGCGCCGTGTGCGCAGGACGCGCGCCCGCGGTGAAGGTGTCGCCGGGGTCGATCTACCAGGGCTTCAGCGACGATTCGACCATGCTCGCGGTGCTGCCCGACACGCAGATCTACACGCGCAATTTTCCCGGCGTGTTCACCGCGCAGACCAGCTGGATCGCCGCCAACGTCGGCAAACGTCGCATCCCCTACGTCCTGCATCTGGGTGACGTGACCGACCTCAACACGCCGACCGAGTGGCAAGCGGCGGTCGAATCGATGAGTCAGCTCGACGGCGTCGTTCCCTACGCGCTGGTGACGGGCAACCACGACCTCGGCTTTTACGGCAACGCACGCACGCGGGACACGCTGCTCAACGACTACTTTCCTTACGCCAAAGCCGCGCAGATGCCGTCGTTCGGTGGCGCGCTCACGCCGGGCCGGATGGACAACACGTATCACCTGGCGACCATCGGCGGGCGCAAGTACGTCATCCTCGCGCTCGAGTGGGGCCCGCGCGATGGCGTCGTCGCCTGGGCCGACGAGGTGATGAGCAAACATCCTGACCGTTTCGGCATCCTGATCACACACGCGTATCTCTACGCCGATGATCGCCGCTACGACCGGCGCGTCTCGCCGCCGATGGACTGGAACCCGCATGCTTACGGGACAGCGGGCGGCGTGAACGACGGCGAAGAGCTGTGGCAGAAGCTGGTCTCGAAGCATGCGTTCGTGATGGTGCTCAACGGGCATGTTCTTCACGACGGCGCGGGGTATCTGGCCTCGGTCACCGAACGTGGCACCACGTGCCACCAGATGCTGTCGAACTACCAGTTCCGCAACCTCGGTGGTGAGGGGTACATGCGGCTGATCGAATTCCTCTCCGATCAGCAGACGGTGCGCGTTTACACGTACTCGCCGCTTTATGATGCGTTTCTCAACGAGCCGGGGCAGAACTTCACCTTCAAGCTCGACCTTCCGGCGGTTCCGCCACCTTAGCCGGTGGACAGGACGCAACTCCCACGAGGACGACGATGGACATCGGCATGCAGAGTCAGATGCAAAGTGACAAGCCGCGAGGCTTCGCCGGCCGTGTGGTGGGCAACTTCGCCGATGCCTTTCTTTTGCGCGGTGAAGAGGCCTGGGCGCGCCGGCTGCGCGAGGGCGATCGCAACCAGCTCGACGCGCAGGTGGCGCGGGCGCGACAAAAGCTGGAATCGGCGCGGCTGCTCTGGGCTCACGAGCAATACGTCGAGGGTCTGCGGCTCGGCGAAGAGGCCGTGGTCGAGGCGCTGCGTGCGGCCGAGTTCACGGGGGGCCTGCTCGGGCCGACCGCGGGCACAGGCTCGTCGGCGAATTTGCCGGTGCTGACCAGCGGGCGGCCGATCTGGGCCGAGGCGCTGGTGTCTCTTGGCGCGACGACCGAAGACATCGAAGACGCGACGGTGGCGATGGGTGGACCACTCGGACCGCGGCCAACGTCGAATGCGGATCTTCGTCCCGAGCACCGACGTTTCTTTCGAAGCGCGACCCGCGTGTCCGAGGCTGTGCTCGGGCTGCTGGCACCGCTGGTGACGGCGCCGCTGAAGATCGTGACCACGCGCTGGGTGCGCCTCGGCGCGATCGTTGCGGTGCTGGCCGCCTTCGGGGCGGCCGCGCTGGCGGTGCGACGGCGGGTCGAGGTGCGTGCGTCGGGCAGCTTCAACGAGGTCGAGCACGAACCGGGCCGCATCATCGACGGCAACCCCAACACGGAATGGCTGCTGCCCACTGGCGCGCAGGGGTTCATCGAGATCACCTCGGGCGCGCGGACGGTCAAGACCGTG
>JANNNO010000585.1:0-14004 GCA_031398585.1 Myxococcales bacterium
TCGGGCGCATGCTCGTGCTGGCGCTCAACGGCTGCGGCCAGTTACTCGTCTGCCGCTGATCTGGGCCCCGGGCAGGGCTGTCGTCTCTTTTATTGGTCGCGGTAGATCCTTCTTGGGGGACGCGCGTTGGTCATGGGGCGACCGCCAAGGAGGCTGCCATGTCCGACACGCCCACGCCCGAGTCCCCGTCCACGTTCTCGTCCACGTCTGCGCCCCCCCCGGCGATCCCAGCAGCACCTGGGGCCGCTCCTCGACGGCCGCCGACGGCGGCGCTCACGTATCTACTGATCGGCCTCGGCATCGTCACCTCGGTCATCGCTGTGGCGGCCACCCGCCGTGCGCCGCTCACCACCGATAGCGCCCCTGCGACGGAGGACGTGACGGCGACGGCGCCCGCCGCGGCGCCGGTTCCCGCCGCGGTGCCGGCTCCCGCCGCGGCGATTGCGTTGCCCCCGGGCACGCAACAAGCAACGAGCAAACGGCCGCGGGTCGAGATCGTCTTCGCTCTCGACACCACCTCGTCGATGTCGGGTCTCATCGAGGGAGCGAAACGAAAGATCTGGAGCATCGCCAGCTTCGTCGCGCAGGGGCAGCCAAGCCCAGACTTGCGCATCGGCCTGGTCGGGTATCGCGACGTGGGCGACGAGTACGTCACGCGTCTGCACGATCTCGACGACGATCTCGACAGGGTCTCGGCGCGCCTGCACCGCTTTCGCGCCGAGGGCGGCGGCGATACGCCCGAACACGTGGCGCGGGCTCTCGACGAGGCAGTTCGCAAGATCTCGTGGAGTCGGGGCGACGATGTGCTGCGGCTGATCTACCTCGTGGGAGACGCTCCCCCTCATGTCGACTACGACGACGGCTACGACTTCGCCCGTGCCGCTCGTGCGGCCGCGGGCGCCGGCATCGCCGTGCACACCGTTCGCTGTGGCGAGGACCGCGACACCGAGAGCGTCTTTCGGCGCATCGCTAGTCTCGGCCGCGGGCAATTCATGACCGTGCAGCAAGACGGTGGCATGCGCGAAGTGGCCACGCCCTTCGACGACGAGCTCGCCCGTCTGCATGATCGCCTGGGCAGCACCGTCATCAGCTACGGCGCCGGTGCCGGGCACGCAACCGCGTCCCTGGCAGCCGCCCGCGCAGCGCCGACTGCGGTCAAAGTGGAACGAGCGCGCTATCTGTCGACCAGGGGTCGTGCGGTGGGTGGGGCGGGGGATCTGGTGGCCGACGTCGCGTCGGGCGCCGTGACGCTGGAGGCGATGGCGCCCGGCTCGCTGCCGTCGGGCCTGCGCGCGCTTTCGCCGCCCCTGCGCGCGGCACATCTGCAGGAAAAGCAGAAGGAACGCGCGGCGATCAGCCGCCAGATCGAAGAGCTCGGCCGCAAACGCGAGGCGCACCTGGAACGCGAGCGGGCCACCGCCGCCAAGGCCGGGGCATCGGCCGGAGCTGGCCACGAAGATGGCTTCGACGATGGCTTCGAAGATGGCTTCGATGCTGTCGCCAAGCGATCCCTTCGTCGTTCCGTCGAAGCGCAGCCGGCGTTGGGGCTCAAGCTCTGACGAGCTGGCGACCAAGCCGACGACCCGACCTCCTCGCACTACCGACACCGTCGATCGCGCCGACAACCTCTCGACCACCTCGAAGGAACGCCATGGCCCTCACCCTCGCTCATGAACCTCTGCAGCGCGACGCCCTCTTTACCCTGGGGGCAGGGGGCCTGGCGGGCGCCTTGATGGCGCTTTCCGCTGGGCTTGCCGAAGTCGGCTGGCTAGATGTCATCGCCTATCGAAGCCCGACCGAGGTTCGCCATCTGACGGGCGCGCTGACCGTCGGCGCCGCGGCTCTGCTGACTTTGGTTCGCGCCTTCCCGAGGGGTCGACCATGGCGCTGGCGACGAATGGGTGTCCTCCTCGTCGGCCTCGCTCTCACCGGCGCGCTCGCGCTTCGGGCCGCCGATCTCCTCGGGCCAACCGTCTGGCTCATGCCAGGGGGATCCTCGGTCTCTGCTTGGGCCGTGTTGGCGGTGGGCGGCGCGCTGACCGGCGGTCTCACGGGCAGCGTGCTCGCGCTCTGCTACCTCACCAAACATCTCAGCCAGACCCGCACCGACACCATCGCGTCGGTCTGGTCGGTCGCGCGAGAGACGATCACCGGCGAAGAGCGCTCGCTCTGTGAGCGCGCGGTGATCGCTGCGGGGCGGCTCGTCGATGATCTGCATCTCCAGCAGCGGCAAGATGCGCGCGAGCTGGCCGGCACCACGGTCGTGATGGCGCACGAGGTGATCGACCTGTCTCGACGTTCGCAAGCTCTGCGCCGCGAGCTCGAGGGCATCGATCGCAAGCTGCACGCCGATCGCATCGCCGAGCTCGAGGCGGCCGCCGCGACCGCCACGGACTCAGCGGCTTGCGCCGATTTCCAGCGTGCCGCTGCCGCCGCGAGCAGCTTTGGTCGCCACGTCGCCGCCCTGGAAGGCGCCGCCGAGCGGGTCCGCGCCCGGCTGCATCTGGAGGTGCTGGCGCTGGAAAGCGCCGCCCTGGCGCTGGCGACCCGGCGGGCGAGCACAGTTGCCGATGCGGCGCTCGCTCTTGCGCCCTTGCATGAAGAGCTGCAGCGGGCGAGCGATCAGCTGCGCGCCGAAGCCGCGGCTCTCGACGAGCTCGGCACGCAGCCGATGGCGCCGATCAGCGTGCGGCAGCCAGACGCCGTCGCAAAGCCCCTCGCACCAGCGTGAGCAGATCGATTGCGGCGGTGCGCGCGAGCAGCAAGATGGCGCCCGAGTAGACCAGGGCGCCCGCGACGATCTCGAGCATCAAGCTGAGCACGGGCCGATTGATGCCGAGGCCGACCAGACCATGTCGCACCCCGAAGACCGCCCCGAACATCGGTACGCACGCCAGATACATCGGCAGAAATTGCCGCAAGCCGGCCGTCACTCGCACGCCTTCGCTCTTCTGCACGTACCACATGAAAACCAGCGTGCGCGCGGTGAAGGCCACGCCGACCATCGCCACGACCATCAGCGGATCATGTCGGGCGAAAAGCACGATCAGCACCAGCATCATCACCACCGCGACGACCTCGCCGATCATCGGCGGCTTCGGGCCGCGCGTGATCATGAGCAGCCCGCTGTAGACGGCCCCCAGCGGCCTCACCGACAACACGATCGGCAGCCAGAGCAACATGGGCCCGAGGAGCGCCCATTCCGGCGGGAAGAAGGCCGCCGCGATCGATGGCCCGACCGCGCCGAGGCCAACCGATAGCGGCGCCATGATCAACGCCATCAAGGTCGCCGCGCGCAGGACGGCAGCCGGGCGATGTTCGGGATCGACGTGGCCGTACGAGGCAAGCAAGACGTCGGAGATCTGCTCGCCGATCTGAATCGAAGGCAGATCCGCGAGGTTGTACGCCATGACGTAATTGCCGGTGACGCCGGCGCCGAAGAACCGCGCGACCAGGAGGTTGTCCCAGCGTCGCGAGCCGAACTCGGCGATCGATTCGACCGTCACCAGGGTGCCGTAGGAGATCAACGTCGACATGGTGGCGCCCTTGAGTGGCGCGGGCTTTGCCCACTCCCGCCAGTCCGACATCGCGAGCATGACGGCCAGACGCACGATGGAGCGGGCCAGGTTGCCGTAGACGATGGAGATCGGGCCAAAACCACGCCACGCGAAACCGACCGAAACCGCGGTGAACGCGATGTCACCCGTGGTGCGGCTGACGCTGACGGTACGAAAACCGAGATCGCGAACCACCGGGCGCTCCGCCATGAACGTCATTCGGTCGAGGAAGACCGAGATCGCCAGGCCGGGCACGAACAGCGGCAAGGAGGGGGCGTCGAAGAGCGGCCCCAGGTGGTCCGCCGCCATCCAAACGGCTATCAGGGCGAGCACGCCCAGCGAGACGTGGATGAATGTGGCATGAAAGGCCACCACGCGGCCCGAGCGCGGGAACGTGATGATGTACGGGCCCACCCCCAGAGTTGCGAATTGACTCGCGGTGAGCACGACCACCGCCGCGGCCTGAACCGCCCCGACCTCAGCTGGGCTCAAGAAGCGGACGATGTAGATCGTACCAATGAGACTCAGCGCCCGCGCCACCAGGCCCGCGGCCGTGCTCCACATCGCTCCAGACACCGCCCGCTTGGCGACGTTGGAGATCTCGGCTGCAGCTGCGGCCGGTGGATCGGTTACGGACATGCGCAGCACAGTAAGGCAGTCGAGGGGGCTTGTCCTGCCATCGCGCTCAAATCACCGCGGTGTACCGGCCCGCTTTCGAAGATCGACGGGCCCTGTGATATGAGACGCCGCGTGTTTCTTTTGGCGTCGAAAAGCGAAGCGCGGCCGCGTTCGGTTTCGCCCTCGTCATGAACGACGGATCCAAAGATTCCGAAGGCGCCGAAGCCGAGAGCGGCCGTGGTGGTCAAGTGGATGGAGTTGGTGACGCGGACACCGCTCCGTCGTCATCGAGGTTCGGAATTTCCCAGATTGTCACGCGCGTCCTCGGAGCGATGGCCGGTGCGGCGGCGCTCTACCTCGTGCTCTCGTGGTTGGGCGCGCCGCTGGGAGCGCGTTGGTCACCGGCGGTTCACGCGACGTTCGCACTCGGCGCGGTCGTCGTTGCTTGCCTACCGACGCGCGCCTACCTCGTGACCGCGCTCACCGGCGTCGCGATCTTGCTGCAGTGGACGGCACTGCGCACGACCGGCTACCACCTCCTCCTGCTGCTGGGAACGTTTGCCTTGCGGCGGCGTCCGGTCTGGTTGACCACGTTCCTCGTCGTGGCCGTGGTCGTCATTCCCAAGGAGCTGTTCCGTCGGCGTTACCACGAGCCGTTCTGGTACGACTGGGTCAATCCCTTCCTGCTCGCTCACCTCACCATCGCGGTGCTGCTCTGGTGGAGCGCTGACCGACGCGGCCGCACCACCGAGACCAGTCTTTCGGCCTGGGCCTGTCTGCTGATATTTCCGACCCATCCGATCAACCCGCTGGTCTATTCACCGGGTGATCTTTGGCGGCCCCGAACCGCCGGCCTGCGCGACGTGCTCATCAGCCTCTCGCTGGTGGCGGCCAAGGCGACGGCATTGCTCGGGCTGCAGCGGTTCGCCCATGGAATCGAGCTTGGCCGCCAAAGTCCCGTGGAGCTGCTCGGTGCCTCGCTGCCGTCGACCTGGGCCGGGGTGGCCGTCAGCTACCTCATCGTGGCGTTGACGCTGTCAGGATCGGCCGACGTCGTGGTGGCGGTGGCCCGACTGTTTGGGTGGAACCTCGCGCACTCGTTCCGCTTCGCGCTGCTCGCGTGGAATCCCATCGAGCTGTGGCGACGCTGGGCGATCTACAACCGCAAGGCGCTGCTCTCGCTGGTCTACTTTCCTCTGGGGGGCGGCGATCGGCATCGCGCGCTCAACGTCATGGTGACCTTCGCCGCCAGTGGGCTGGTTCTGCACAGTGGTTGGCTCGGCTCGCCCTACTGGGAGGCAGGCGTCGGTGGCTGGCGGGATCAGACGATCTATTTTCTTTTGCAGGGCCTGGCGGTGGTCGCTTGCCTGCAGGTCTTCCGCTGGCGTGGCAAGGATCCGGCGTCGGATCGCGAGCTGCGCTGGTCGTGGGGGCGTGTGCTGGGAACCCTAGGCACCCAGGCGCTCTCGGCGTGGCTGCACGTGATCATCGTGACGCCTCAGTTGACGCTGGGGGATCGGTTCCGACTGATGGGGCGCTGTCTCGGGCTCGGGGCTTGGTTGGACTGAGAGGGACTTGAGCGCACGGCCGTGACTGTCAGTCGCCCAGCCACGTCAGGGCCGCGTCGAGAGCCGCTTCGGCTTCCCGCGCCTCCGCCACGCCTAGGTCGGGGAAGATCTGCTGCGCGCCCACGAAGGCCGCATATTCCAGCCGCGCTCGCACGGCCGGTGAAGCGCGCGGCGGCGCCTCGCGCACGGGTGGCAGCCCGATTGGCGACCGCTTGCGCTCCTCGTCGGCAGCGGCGTGAAGCTGGGCCAGGTAGCTCATGCGCTGTGAGTCCACCGTCTTGACCACCGCCCTGGCGCGCGGGTCTCGCAGCGACCAGGCGCGCACCGCCCGTTCCAGCTTCATGTCGAGCGCGCGTACTGTCTCTTCCAGGCGCGCGCGCCGCTCGGCGGGAGTGCGTCCCCCCTCGGCCACGTCGATGGGCATTTGCGTCTGGCGCTTGGCCCAGTGGGCGAGCAGGCGATCCAGATAGGCGGCGACGTCTTCGAAGTGATGATAGTAGGCGCCCTTGGTGCGTTCCAGCCGCGCGCAGAGCGCTTCGATGGTGACCGCCGCTTCTCCGCCTTCGCGCAAGAGCCGTAGCCCTTCGTCGAGCCAATCGTCCGCCGACGTCCGGGCTGATGATGACCGGGCCGATGATGACCGGGCCGATGGCGTGCGGGCACGCTTGCGATTCACCACGGACTTCATCCCCGCGTCGCAATTCCGACTAACAGGGCGAGGGTAAGGCAGAGCGGCGAGTAGATGGTCAGGTTGAGCCGGCAGTAGGGCGTTCCGACGATGGCAGGGCGAAAGCGAGCTTCGAAGAAACCTCCGACACCGCGCAGGAGCAACAGCGCCGCCAGCAACCACGCGGCCGCGCGCGCGGCGGTCACGGCGGGGGCCCAGCTCACCAGGCCGGAGGCGATGGTGATCGTGACGGCAGCGCCTGCCAGGCCAACCGCCACGAGCGCCGTTGCCAGCGTGGAGGGAAACTTCGAGCCGGCAGGGCCACCGACCACGGTGTCAGCAAGCGTCGCCCGGTCGACCGCCGGCCAGGCACCGCCTGCGGCCCAGTAGACGTGAAGCGCCGAAAGCAAAAGCAGACAGAACGCGCAGAGGAGCGCGGCGGAGCGGGCGCTCCACCAGCCTGCGGCGCCCACGTGCGCGCCGATCACCGTGAGCAGGGCGAGTCCCGCAAACAGAGTCCACTGCGGCAGCCGCAACCACTGGCCGAAGCGCCGGCGCGTGATCACCAGGAAGGCGATGGCGTGCAGCACGAAGTGAGCCGTGAGCAGGTCCGGCAGCGGCGCCAGCGTCAGATTGTGATGGTCGAGGGGCGGGGTGGTGAACGCCAGCGCGCCGAGCGCCACCGCCGAAAGTACGAGGTGGATCGTGATGATATGCCAGACGGCATCGAGCACCGCGAAGCGCTCGCGACCAGCCGGCGTGCTTTCTGCGCCGCCGCGTAACGGCTTCATGATTTCACGCTCACCCGCCCAGGCATGAAGGGCAGCGGTGGCAAGCGCGAGGAGCGCGGCGAGGCCGAAGAAGACGTTGGGCGACGAACTCATGCGCGCAACATACCAAACGGTATGGTCTGGTACAAGGGCGGCGGCAAAACTGGCGCGCGGGCCGGTCTCGTCGCTCAGCCGTACATCGGGCGGCCGTCGTTGAAACGGAGCCAGCCCTTGACGATGCGATCGATGACCCAGACGGCGACGGCGGGCAGGATGGCCCAGCCCACGACCACCAGCGCGAGCAGGCCACCGATGGTGCCCCAGAAAATGCTCCACCAGAAGGTGCGCATCTGCCAACGGAAGTGCGACTCGAGCCAGGTGCCTTTCACCTCGTCGCGCTTCACGTAGTTGATAACGACCGCCGCGATGTAGGTGACGCCGGAGAAGAACGCCAGCGCTTGCAGCAGGTAGACCACGAAGGTGATCCGTCGCAGGGGCGCGAGTTCGTCGTTGGCGCTGATCAAGTTGGCCGTGTTGCCGAGCGGGGACGTTTCCATGGGCACCGATCCTCCTGCGGCCCTCACGGCCGGACCGAACCAAGCTACCAAAAAATGACGCCGCAAGCGGGCCTTCTCGGGGCGCGGCGGCGCGTCTCGATGTGTCCTGGGTCACGGTCGCCGCCCTCGGTTTTCCGTGTTAGCGCTACCGCTGTCTTGGCCACCCTCTTTCACCCTCTGCCCGGGGCGACGCGCGATCTGGAGATCCCGGATCGCTTTGCCGACCCGTTCACGGTCGGCCCCGGTCCGCTCGGTCGCCTGGCCGCAGGCGCGCTCATGCACGAGCTAGACGCCGGGTTCCTGGCCAGCCTGCTGCACGGTCCCGGCGGGGGAAAGATGTTCGGCGTCCTCGTGGTTCGGCGCCGCGACGGTGCGCTGGGATATCTGCGGGCCTTTTCCGGGACGCTGGGCGGGCGCTGGCAGGTCGAAGGTTTCGCGCCCCCGGTGCACGACGAATCCGCGCGGGCCGCGATCGAGCCGGCGGGCGAGCGCGAGGTGACGCGTCTGTGGCAGGCCGCGCAGGCCTTGGTCCCTGAAGGAGCCCGCGATGCGGAGGCGTCGTTGCATGTACAACACGAGGCCGCGCTGGCGATGTTGAACGCGCAGCACGCCGAAAGCGCGGCGGGTCGGCGGCAGGTGAACGCCGCGGATCTGCCTACGCAGCGTCTGCTCCGGCGAGCCGCCCGCCGCGACCGATCCGAGCGACGACGGCTGCAGGCCGAGCACATCGCACAGCTGGCGGCCCTGCGCCCCGAGGCACGGGCCGGTCGTCGTTTGCAGGCGCTGCATCGACTGCGGCGGATCGTCTGCCGAGCGCTGATGCGGCAGATCCACGATACCTACACCCTGGTCAACGCGCGGGGGGAGCGACGATCGCTGCGTTCCTTCTGGGCCCCCGGTGCGCCGCCCGCGGGGGCAGGCGAATGCGCGGGGCCCAAGTTGTTGATGGCCGCGCATGCAGAGGGCTGGCAGCCGGTCGAGCTGGCCGAGTTCTGGTGGGGCGCACCGCCGCCGGGCGGGGGACGTCGCAGCGGCCAGTTCTATCCTGCGTGCACCCGCAACTGCGGGCCGCTTTTGCCGTTCCTCCTGCAAGGCGTGCTGCTCGCGGAGGGCACACCTTTCCGACCGCCCGTCGTGCTCAGCGAGCTCACCATCGTGCACGAAGACGAAGATCTGATCGTGGTCGACAAACCCGTCGGCCTGCTCTCGGTGCCCGCCCGCGACGAGGCGATCACCGATTCGGTAGAGGCGCGTCTGGCGCAGCGGCTACCCGCGGTGCGGCCCAAGGTGGTGCATCGGCTCGACATGGACACCTCGGGCCTGCTGGTCGCGTGCAAGGGACTCGAGGCCTATCGCCGCTTGCAGGTCGCTTTCACCAAGCGGCAGGTCGAAAAACGCTACATCGCGTGGGTCGACGGCGTGGTCAGCGGCGAGCAAGGACGGATTGAACTCGCGTTGCGGGTGGACCTCGACGATCGACCCCGTCAGATCCACGACGCCGTCCATGGGCGCAACGCCGTCAGCGACTGGCGCGTGACAGAGCGCGGGGAGGCACGCACGCGGTTGGAGCTTCATCAGATCACGGGGCGCACGCACCAACTGCGGGTGCACGCGGCTCATGCGCAGGGACTCGGCGCCCCGATCGTGGGCGACCGCCTCTACGGCACACCCGCCGACCGTCTCTACCTGCACGCCGAGGCGCTGGCCTTCGCGCACCCTCGCACGGGAGCGCGCATCGCGTTTCACCGGCCCGCGCCCTTCTAACCGCGGCCGCTTTTCATTCAGTCCCAAAGCGCGCGGGTCTGGCCGGTGCGAAAGTTGTGACTGCCCTTTCCGAAGGGCGCCAGCGCGGTCCAGAACAGGACGGGCGCTTCATCGGGCGGGCGGAAGTAGTGGAATTCCGGGCTCGCCAGTCGAAGGGCGACCCGCGGGATCTCGCTCAGGTATTTCGGCACAAGCTCGGGCAACGAGCGGGGATACTGCCCGTTCGCGCTTCGATAAGCCTCGATCGCCGTCACCAAGCGGCGCGCCCGCCGTTCCGCGAGCGCGACGTTGCCGGCGAGGCCCAGCGCGATCAGGACCGCGCCGCCTAGCAGGGCCAAAGCAGGGCCGCGATCGCGCCCACCCACCAGGGCAGCGACAAGCTTGCCGAGACCAACGAGCACGAGGACCCAGATCGCCAGCGGAGCGCCCATCAGGAAGACGTCGACGGCCACTGCCGCGGCGACGCCCAGCAAAGACCGAACGGGTCGCGTTGCGCCTCGGTCGTGCGCCCCCGATGCCACGAGGCAGAGGCTAACACGCGCGTCGTGGAAACCCGCCGAGGCGCTCAACGCCGACCGCCGAGCCTTCGGTTGTGAGGGCAAAGCGCCGATGTGGTCGTCGAGCTCCATGTCGCTCGCACAGCGCCTCTATCTCGTCGCATGGGTGGCTTTCCTCGTCGGGACGCTGATCCTGACCTACGCACGGCGCTCGCAGATTCGGCTGCTGTCAGCGGCCTACCTACGGTGGCTTTCCGCTCCCTGGCGAATCGTGACGGGTGCGCTGGGTACCTTCTCCATCACGATCATCGCTCCTTACACCGGCGATCCGACCTGGGACTACGTGGACGCGCCCCTCATGGCCTCGATGACCTTCGTCACGGCGCCGTTCGCGGTGGGGGTTCTTGCGCGCGCCGTGAAACGTGAACGGCGCCCCTCGGAGATCACCGTCGCCGTCGCCGCCTGGTTCGCTTCGGCGAGTTGGTCGTACGATCTCTACATCTTGCTGCGCGATGGGATCTATCCGCCGAGCGCTCTGGCCAACCTCGGTGCCTCGTCGATCCTCTACCTGGCCGCCGGTCTCTTCTGGAATCTCGAGGCGCGAGCCGGCCGCGGCGTCACCTTCGCGTTCCTCGAATCGGACTGGTTGGGCGCTGGCGCTTCGTCGCGCTTCGGTCCCATCCTGCTCTATGGAGTCGCCTTCATGACGCTGGTGACGGGCACCATGGCGTACGTCTTCCTGGGCGGCGGGCGCTGAGCGCTCGCCGGACGCAGCGGGCGATCAGCTGAGCACGGATCAGCGGCGCACGATCTCGGCGATCACGGCCAGGTGGTCCGAGGCGCGCGAGGGCACGACGTCGAAGCGGGCGAAGCGCAGATCGGAGCTCGTGAGGATGCGATCGATCCGCATCCAGGGCCGATGCGAAGGGAAGGTGTACCCGAAGCCGGCGCCCGCTTCGGAAAAGCCATCGGTCCAGCGGGCGAACGTCGCGGCGTAGGCGCGGGAGAGACCTGGCAAGTTGGTGTCACCCGCGATGATCACCGGGCCGGTTTCGGCGGACGCGGCGGCGGCGATGGCCTCGGCCTGTCGCCACCTCAGCTCGGCGTTCTTGCGCAACACCGCGATGCCTTCGTGCCGACCAATGCGGCCCTTGCGTAGCTGCTCGAGCATGCCCTCGCCGCGGAACTCCTCGAGGCCATTGCGTGGCGAGACGGGGTGGATGTTGAAGACCGTGACGACGCCGTCGGGGGTCTCGATGCGGTAGCGCATGTAGCGGGCCGATCGCGCGGCGGTCGCGGGCAATTCGATCCTGGCCGGCGCGAAGATGTCGACGATCGGAAACCGCGACAGCACACCGAACTGCCCGGCAAAGTTCTGGTGATAGCCCGAAACCGCAGCGGCCAGGCTTTCCGCCTGACGGTGATCCCACTCCTGCAGCAAGATGAGATCGGCATTGACGCCGGCGATGGTCGCGGCGACCGCTTCGGGGCGTTCGGCCGCCGCGATGTTGTAGCTCAGCACGCGCAGGGGGCGTCGTGCGGCCTCGGCCGTACCGACCCACGAACTGGTCGCAAGGCCCATCAGAGGACCGAGCAAGATGGCGATCGGCACAGGCAATCCAACCAGCCAGCGGCGCGGACCAAAGGCGGTCAACGCGAGCACGACGAAGGGCAACGGCAGAGCGAAGCCGATCCGCGGAAGGTAGAGGAGAGCCGTGGTGAGCCACCAGGCTTCGCCGCAAAAGCGCATGGCGGCGATGACGGCCAGCAGGGCGACGATGTAGGCGAGGGCAAGGCCCGCACTGATCCGCCGCGCCCAACGGGCAAACGCACGCCGGCCCGGCTGGACCGGCGAAAGGGAAGGGCTGCTCGACGTTGAAGGAGGAATGTGAGGCTCGCTTGGGCGACCCTCGATGCATCGATGGCTCGGCCGTTCGGCTTGACCCCGTGACGACGTCGGCGCACCGTGATGTTTCAATCGATCAGGAGCGTTCCCAGGTGGCGAGACGGAGGCAGGAAGCGCACGGAAGCAGCCAGGTCGGACTCGCGGGTGCGACCGGCGCTGGCGGCGGAGACGAAGGCATCCGGCAGGGCCAACGCCTCCTGCACGTCGGGCACGTACCCCTCGAAGGCCACGAGCACGTGGGGAAACCGCGGGGCCGCGTGTCGCAATGCCCGGGCCAGGTGGCGCGCCGACTCGGCGAGGCCCAGCGCCAGTGGCAGGACCAGCTCTGCGATCTCACCTTGCGGGGCGATGTCGACGGCGATGGTGGCGAACGCCTCCCCTTCCTTGGGTTGGGCCCCGTCGGTGCGGGGTGCGGCATCGAGCGCGGGGGCTCTGACCAGAGCGAAAGGACCGTTGGTGCAAAGACGCAGAGCGCGCGCGAGACGAACCAGGATCGGCCAGGTCTCGACGGTCTTGTCGGCCGGCACGACGGCGATGACGGCCGCGTCGCCCGCGATCAGCTTGCGCGCGACCGCGACGTCGCTGGCCGACATCGCCGAGCTCTCTTTCGGCTTGGAACCTTGCATGGACGCATGCCCACGATAACACCAGGGGGCGCGAGGCGCGGGGCAGCCTGGGCGGCGGTCGTGGCGACCCTGGTTCTTGCTTTGGCGGCGGGGCCGGCCGAGGCGCAGCTCGGTTTCTCCACCGCGGGCGCGTTTGGCTCGACCACCGAGGGGGGCGGGGAGAGCAACGCGATCGTCGCACCCGACGGCGCGCCGGTCGACGACACGGCTTCGAACGTCTTTCTCCGCGCTGCGGTCGGCGGTGAGTATCAGCGGCGGGGGGCGGCGTCGCACCAGCTGCTGCAGCTCAACCACGCTTCGTTCATTCATTTCGCCGAGGGATCGTCGTTGTCGTTCAACAACGACTTCGGTTATCAGGCGACGGTCAATCCTAGCTACTTCAGCGATCTGTCGTTCGCGCTGGGGGCGAACCATGGGCGCACCGGCGACCTCTTTCTTTTCAATCGCGCCGAACTCGGTGATTCGGTGGCGCGGCCGAACTCCTCGCTCTCCTTCGTGGGCGCCAGCGCGAACGAATCGTTCAACTGGTTGCTGGGGCCCTTCTGGTCGCTCAACCAGAGCCTCGGGGCGCAGGCCTTCACGCCGCTGGGAGACGCCGAAGAAGCCGGGCGCACACTCGGCGCCGATGCACACCTGTCGCTGTCGCGGCGCTGGACGACGCATTCGGCGGGACTGTCGGTCGGAGCCGGTCACGGGCGCAGCTCGGCGGCGACGATCGACGGGCGGCGCGTGCCCGCGCGCGAGGCGAACTACGGCGACGTCACGCTCAACTGGGATCACGCGATCAGCGACGACTGGGGCACTCACCTTGGCGTCGGCGTGCTCGGCGTGCAGGTGCCGCAGATTCGACAGCCGTTCCTCGATCTCAACTTGAACGCGACGGTGAACTACATCACGCCGACCGGCGGCGAGATCAGCCTGCAGGCCAGCCGCGGCGTGGCCACCAACATCTATGTCGGCGATGTGCTCTTGCAGACCGGCGTCGGCCTGCGCGCGACGCATTTCTTCGGGCGTAACGGGGCGTGGCAGCTGGTGGGCGGCGCTGATTATCAGACGGGCCAGTCGGTCTTCGTGATCGACTTCAAGCAGGGCAAGCTCGACGTCTTCTCGACGGCGCTCACGCTCAACTACCAGTGGACCCGCAACATCCTGCTCGAGGTGGAAGGCAACTTCACCTACCAGGATTCGGAGGCGTCGCTACGAGCGGGCACCCCCCTGCCGCCCTACACCTTGCATCGCACGATGTTCATCGTGTCGCTGGCGTACGTCTTTCCCCAACCCGACAACATGTTGGGCGGAGGGGGCGGACGCCGACGGGCGCGGGCGGGCGGCGGTGGCGGCGGCGGCGATGTGCGCACGGGCCTCGAGGTGGAACGCGAAGGTCGTGATGGTCCGGGCGGTGGAAGACGTGGGGGCGGAGGCGGGCGGCGCGGCCGCGGATCCTTCAGCGAAGGCGATTACCAGGATCGAGACG
>JANNNO010000613.1:0-20834 GCA_031398585.1 Myxococcales bacterium
GCCCGGCGCCTATGCGCGGGCCCTGTCTTTCGGTTCGCAGTGAGCGCTTACTTCGCGGCCTGAGCGGCCCGCTTCGCGCGGCGTTCGGCCATCAAAGTGACATCGAGCAGCTTGGCCGTCGAGAACTTGCCGAGCTTCGCCACGTAGTCCTTGTCCTTGGTGCGCCCGAGGGCCGACGCCGCCGCATTGAGCAGCTTGTCGCGTGAGCCGTACTTCTCTTTCACCATGCTCGCGACCTCGTGGAGGTGCAGCAGCTTGGTGTTGGCGACGCCGAGGAGGCGCTTGCGCAGTTCATCCTTCGACTCGTCGCTCTCGAGCAGACCCACCAGTTTGTCCACCAGTTTGTCCTTGCCACCGAAGGTCTCGTTCACGAGTGCAAGGGGGCTCTTCTTCGTCGACATGTCTTTCATTTCTCCGAGGGGGGGCCGGGCCGTTCGAGGACCGACTCAGGGGAGCCTGCGCACCGGGGTCGGCGAGCAGGGGACGGGTGATTTAACCCAATTCGATTCCTACCGCCAGCGGCGGTTTCATGACACAGCGCTTCGTAACAAACCAAGGGGCCCTCACAGGCTGCGGAACGCGTCTTCGGTCGCCGTCACGAAGGCATCGATGTCCGCCTCCGTGTGGGCGGCCGAGATGAATGCGGCTTCGAGCTGCGCCGGCACGAGGTAGACCCCACGATCCAGCAAGGCGTGGAAAAACCGCCCAAAAACCGCGGCGTCGGCTCGCTTGGCTGAGGCGAAATCGACCACTGGGTCTCGCGTGAAGAAGATGGTGAACGCCGACCCCATCCGCACGATGTGCGCCGCCACACCGGTTCTCGCGATTGCGGCCACCACGCCGCTCTCGAGACGCTGCCCGAGCGTTTCGAGACGTTGATACAGCGCGGGCGTGAGCTTTCGCACGGTCGCCAGACCGGCCGCCACCGCGAGCGGGTTTCCCGACAGCGTCCCTGCCTGATAGACGGGCCCTTCCGGCGCGATCTTTCCCATGATGTCAGCTCGCCCGCCATAGATGCCGAGAGGCAATCCACCGCCGGCAATCTTCCCGAGGCAGGTCAGGTCCGGCTTGATCCCGTAGATCCCCTGCGCCCCACCGCGGGCCAGACGAAATCCCGTGATGACCTCGTCGAAGATGAGCAGCGTCCCGTGCTGCTCGGTGAGGCTGCGCAGCGCCTCGAGGTACCCCGGCCGCGGAGGCACGAGCCCCATGTTGCCGGGCACGGCTTCGATGATCATCGCGGCCACTTGCCCGGGATGTGCCGCCAGCACGCGCGCCACGGCCTCGGCGTCGTTCCAGGGAACCAGCAACGTGTCGGCCACCGCCGCGGCGGTCACGCCTGCCGATCCTGGGATCCCGAGCGTCGCTGCACCCGAGCCCGCCGCCACCAGCAACATGTCAGCGTGGCCGTGGTAGGCGCCCTCGACCTTGATGATCTTGTCGCGACCGGTGAACCCACGCGCCAGGCGCAGCGCCGACATCGTCGCCTCGGTTCCCGACGAGACCAGGCGCATGCGTTCGAGTGAAGGGATCGCCTCGCGCAGGGCTTCGCCGAGAATGATCTCCCTCTCGGTCGAGGCCCCGAAGGTGGTTCCATCCTCGGCCGCGCTTCGGATGGCCGTCAGCACGTCGGGGTCGGCGTGACCGAGGATGAGCGGCCCCCACGACCCCATGAAGTCGATATAGCGGTTGCCGTCGGCATCGAACACGTAGGCGCCCGCGCCGCGCGCCAGGAAGACCGGCGTGCCGCCGACGGCCTTGAACGCACGCACGGGGGAGTTCACGCCGCCGGGAAAGAGCTGCCGCGCACGCTGATAGAGCGCCTCTGATTTTTCCTGCTTCATCGCCTCGCCTGCTGCCAAGAGCCTCGTGTCGCACCCAGCGTGCCGTCGGTCAGTGGGCGGTCGCCCATCAGTTCGGCTTTCCGCCTTCGCCGCCTTCGGGCTCGCTCTCTTCGTCGGGTGCGTCCTCGTCGTCTTCACCCTCGTCGTCGGCGGCTTCCTCGCCCAGATCTTCCTCGACCAGCGTCTGCTGCTCGGCCCGCGCCGCCGCGACCTCGGGTGAGACCTCGTGCTCGCCCTCTTCCTTCTCGGCCAGGCGCTCCATCGCGACGACGGTTTCGCCCTCTTCCAGACGGATCAAGCGAACGCCCTGCGTGTTGCGGCCGATGGTTGGGATCCCATCGACTGGCATCCGGATGAGCTTGCCGCCATCGGTGATCAACATCAGGTCGTCGTCGTCGGTGACGATGCGCAGGCTGACGACCTTGCCGTTGCGTTCGGTCGCCTTGATGGTGATTACGCCCTTGCCGCCGCGGTTCTTGGTCGGGTAGTCGTCAGTCGGCGTCCGCTTGCCGTAGCCGCGTTCGCAGACCGTCAGCAAGGTCAGCGGCTGTCCGCGCGGCACCACCGCCATACCGACAACGACGTCGTCCTTGTCGCGGAGCTTGATGCCGCGCACGCCGCGCGCGTTGCGCCCCATCGGCCGTACGTTCTCCTCGCGGAAACGAATCGCCCAGCCGTCGCGCGTGCCGAGCAAGAGATCGCTCGAGCCCTCCGTGATGCGGACGCCGACCAGGGCATCGCCGTCGTCGATCGACAGCGCGATGATGCCGCTCTGGCGGATGTTGGCGAACGCTCCTAGCGACGTCTTCTTGATGATCCCGCGTTGGGTCGCCATGACGACGAAGGCGCCTTCGGAGAACTCCTGCACCGGCAAGAGCGCCACCACGCGTTCGCCCTCCTGCAAGGGAATGAGGTTCACGAACGCCTTGCCCTTGGCGGCGCGGCCGGCGGCCGGTACCTCCCAGATCTTGCGTGCGTAGACCCGCCCTTCGCTGGTGAACATGCAGAGCGTGTCGTGGGTCGATGCCACGAACATCTGCGCCACGAAGTCTTCTTCGTGGGTCGAAGCGCCGGTGATGCCACGGCCGCCGCGCTTCTGGGCGCGGTAGAGGTTCTTCGGGCTGCGCTTCACGTAGCCGCCGTGAGTGACGGTGACGACCATCTCCTCGGGCGCGATCATGTCCTCGACGTTGATGTCGCCGTCGACGTCGATGATGTCGGTGCGGCGATCGTCGCCGTAGAGGGTTCGGATCTCTTCCAGCTCGCTCACGATGACCTGGGTCATGATCTCCTCGTTGCCGAGGATCGCCTCGAGCCGCTTGATGAGCTCGCCCACTTCCTTCATCTCGAGCTCGAGCGCCTCGCGTTCGAGGCCGGTCAGCTTGGCCAGGCGCATGTCGAGGATTGCCTGCGCCTGCCGTTGCGACAGATCGAAGGACATCATGAGGCCCTTGCGCGCGTTCTCGGTGTCCTTCGACGCTCGGATGAGATCGATGACGGCATCGATGTTGTCGACCGCTATCTTCAGGCCTTCCAAGATGTGCATCCGGTCGAGCGCCTCGCGCAGGTCGAACTGCGTGCGGCGGGTGACCACCTCGCGCCGGTGCGCGATGAAGTACTGGAGCATGTCTTTGAGCGGCAGGACCTTGGGGCGCCCCTCGACGATGGCCAGCATGTTGACGCCAAAGGTGTCCTGCAGCGGCGTCATCTTGAAGAGGTTGTTCTGCACGACCTCCGGCACGGCGTCCTTCTTGAGGTCGACAACGATGCGCATGCCGTCGCGATCGGATTCGTCGCGCATGTCCGCGATGCCTTCGATGCGCTTTTCGCGGACCAGCTCTGCGATCTTCTCGATCAGCTTGGCCTTGTTGACCTGGTAGGGGATCTCGGTCGCGATGATCGACTTACGGCCGGTCTTGGGATGCTCTTCGAATGACGTCTTGGCTCTGACCAGCAGCGAGCCGCGTCCCGTGGAGTAGGCCTGGCGGATGCCGCCGCGGCCGCAGAGAGTGCCGCCCGTCGGGAAGTCCGGCCCGGGCACGATCTCGATCAGCTCGTCGACGGTGATCCCGGGGTTTTTGATGACGGCAATGGTCGCGCTGACGATCTCGCGCAGGTTGTGTGGCGGGATGTTGGTCGCCATGCCGACCGCGATGCCCGATGCGCCGTTGATGAGAAGATTAGGCAGCCGGGTCGGCAGGACCGTCGGCTCCATCTCCTTGTCGTCGTAGTTCGGCTGGTACTCGACAGTCTCCTTGTCGATGTCGGCCAGCAGCTCCTGGCCGATCTTCTCCATCCGACACTCGGTGTACCGGTAGGCGGCGGGTGGATCGCCGTCGACCGAACCGAAGTTGCCCTGCCCGTCGATGAGCGGGTACCGCATGGCGAAGTCCTGCGCCAAGCGGACGAGGGCGTCGTAGGCGGCCGAGTCGCCGTGCGGGTGAAAGCGACCGAGCACGTCACCGACGACACGCGCACATTTGATGTACGCCCGGTTCCAGACGTTGTTGGTGAGGTGCTGCGTATAGAGGATGCGGCGGTGAACCGGCTTGAGCCCGTCACGCACGTCGGGAAGCGCGCGCGAGACGATGACGCTCATGGCGTAGTCCATGAACGACGATTTCATCTCCTCTTCGATCGCGATCGGGATGCGCTGGCCCATCGGCGGGGCCGGCGGTGTGGGAGGAGGTGGTGGGGTCTTAGCGCCGTCCGCTGTATCCATGATGATGCTCGCGGGACCCTATCACGGCCCGCTGTGGATTGACCCTCCGGAAGGCGCTCACGAGCACGCCCGCGCGCAGGTGACAGCGCCGCCAACCCGGAGGTGACGAGAGGCGAGCGAGGGCGTCGACGAGGCCAGGCCGCCGCCCAAACCCGAATCGCGGCAGACCTCGTCAGCGGTGTCGCGGCTGCCCGATTTCGCCCCTGGCCGAAGGCGCTGGAAGCCCAATTTTTCTTGCGAAATTCGGCCAAAGCCCCAAAATGGCCGCGCTGCCGCGTCTCTTTTTTCAGAGCATGCGGGGCGCGCGGGGCTCGCCGTTTTTCGGGTCGGCCTCGTCGGCTCGGGAACGCGGTACGGGCTCGACGGGTCTCGAGGTTTTTCGTCTCGGCGGTCTCGCTATCGACTCGATTGCTGTCTTGGTGTGTGTCCTGGGGTAACGACGGAGGTTAATCGCATGACCTTTCTTGGTAGTTCTGCGCGACGGTGGCAAGGGACGACGTTGGTCGGTCTCGGTCTCTTCCTCATGGGCGGCTGCGGTGGCAGCGACAAGACGCCGACGACACCGGGAGGCGGGCCTCCCGTCACCATCACACCAGGCATCCACGCCTTCGCTCCCACGGCGACCAACGCCGAGAGCGCGCCGCAGATCTTCACCATCCGCAACGACGCCTCGGCGACCCTGCTCAAGACGGCCGTGTCGTTGACCGGAACCACGCCAGGCGACTTCAAGCTCGAGAACAAGGACTGTGGCCAGACCCTTGGTTCCAAGGCGAGCTGCACCGTCGTCGTCACGTTCACGCCGAAGACACCGGGCGAAAAGAGCGCCTCTCTCAAGTTCGACGCCAACAGCCTGTCGAAGGTCGTGACCGTCACCGGCACCGCGACTCAGCCGCCTGCCCTGTCGATCGATCCCAGCGACTCGAACTTCGGGGGCGTGCTGGCCGGCACGCAGAGCGCGCCCAAGGCGTTCTCTATCACTAACGACGGAACGGTGGCGACGCCCGACAAGCCGACCCTCGCCATCTCGGGTGAATTCGTTCTCGTCGACCACAACTGCAACGGGCCGATTCCGGGCAAGGGTTCGTGTACCGCGAACGTGCTCTTCTCGCCGTCCTCTGAAGGACCGAAGAACGGCACCCTCACAGCGTCCCTGGGCGCCGCCTTCATGGCGACATCGGCTTTGAGGGGGCAGGGCACCGTGATGCCGCGCCTCGAGGCGATGCCGGCTTCGCTCGATTTCCCCGACACCATCGTCGGCAAGTCGGCGCCCGACCAGCTCGTCACCGTTCGCAATCCGAGCGCCACGCCGCTCACCATGGTGACCACGGGCGCGAGCCCCAACGACTTCACCATCACCGTGGCCAAGTGCGACGGGAACGTCGTTCCCGCCATGGGCACCTGCACGTTCAACGTTCGCTTCTCGCCCAAGGCCACTGGTCCCGCCAAGGGCACCGCCAACATCGGCGTCATGGGTGCGGTCGGCGCGCAGCTTCCGCTGGCTGGCCGGGGCCTTCGTCCGGCGCTCCTCGTGCTCACCCCCAGCACGCTCACGTTCCCGTCGACCTCGGTCGGCAGCTCGAGCGCCGCGATCCCGCTCACCCTTCGCAACGACGGCCAGGAGAACGCGACCTCGATCGCGGCCACCGTCACCGGCATGAGCAAGGACGACTACGTCCTCACCAACAACTGCGGCACGTTCCTGAATCCGGAATCGTCCTGCACGTTGTCGGTGGTCTTCAGCCCCAAGGCGCAGGGGGCGTCGAACGCCACGCTTTCGGTGACCAGCACAGCGGGCGGTCAGCAGAGCGCCACCTTGGCCGGCACCGGCGTGCCGCCCGCGACCATTACCATTACGCCCAACAGCCACGAATTCGGCATGGTCGCCGTCGACGCAGCCAGCGGCCCGCAGGTCTTCGCCGTCAAGAACACCGGCGGCACGACCAGCGGCAAGCTGACCGTGTCGATCCAGGGCAACGAGTTCCGCCTCGCCTCCGAGCTGTCGAACGCTTGCAAGGATCGCACGCTGGCGCCGAACGAAACCTGCGAGCTGTCGGTGATTTTCGCGCCGACCAGCGCGGGAGCCAAGACCTCGACCCTCAACATCGCCAGCGAAGGTGCGGGTTCCACGGGCGCCTCCTTGCGAGGCACGGCTTTGGCACCGCCTCAGCTGGCAATCGGTCCGGCCAGCGGCAACTTCGGTTCGGTCGGCACCGGCGGGCAATCGAGCGAGCTCACGTTCACCGTGAGCAACGTCGGCGGCGGTACCACCGGCGTCGTCACGGTCATGCCGAACTCGCCTCAGTACACGATCTCGTCCAACGGCTGCGTCAGCAAGATGCTCGCCGTGAACGAGAGCTGCACGGTCGGGGTCCGACTGACGCCGACCGCGGTGGGCGACTTCCCGGCCAAGCTGGTCGCCACCGCCTCACCTGGCGGCAGCTTCGGCGCGGACCTGCTCGGAGCCGGCACGGCGCCCCCGACCCTCGTGTTCCGGGATGGCAGCGGTGTTCGCACCGTGGTTCCCTTTGGACCCTTCAGCATCGGGGAGATGAGCGGCCCGGAGACGGTCTTTCTGCAGAACACGGGCACGATGGCGACCGGCATGCTTGCCACTACCATCGGCGGTGACAACCCGGGCGACTTCAGCATCGTGACTGGCAGCAACAACTGCGTCGCGCCCCTTCCCGCGGGGGGCCAGTGCTCCATTCAGTTGATTTTCAAGCCGACGGCTGCGGGCTCGCGCAGCGCCGTCCTCAACGTCACGTCCGCCACCGGTGGCGTCGGCACGATTCTACTCACGGGATCGGGCACGGCTCTGTTGCAGATCCGGCGCGGCATGGTGGCCGTCACCACCCCGCAGTCCTTTGGTGAGCTGACCGCGGGCAACGTCAGCGCGGCGGTGAAGTTCACCGTTTTCGCGGCCTCGGCCAGCGGGACTTACACGGTCGACACGACGGCTCTCGGCCCGAACTTTGCGGTCTCGGCCAGCACCTGCACGGGCGCACCACTGGCGGCCAATGGCTCCTGCGACATCGACATCGTGTTTCAGCCGCAGTACCCGCGCGGCGCCAAGACCGGCACATTGACCGTGACGACGTCGGCGGGTGTCTCGGCCACGTTGTCGCTCGCAGGCACGGCGGTCGGTCCGCTGCAGGCCACCCCGTCGCCGCACAATTTCGGTTCGGTCGCGGTCGGAACCACGGCCGAACAGGTCTTCACGCTGCGGAACAACGGTCCGCAGGCGATGAACTCGGTCGCGGTGACGATCGCGGGCGATGACTTCACGGTGGTCGAGGACCAATGCGCGGTCGCCCCGGCCGGAGCTGGCAGTCTCTGCACGATCAAGGTGCGTTTCGTGCCGACCAGCGCGGGTGCCAAGACCGCCACGCTGACGGCGGTTGGCAGCTACATTGTCGCGGGTGCGACCGAAACCGACACCGCCACCGTGGCGATTTCGGGTAACGCCACCGGTGCCGCGGCCATCTCGGTCACGGGCGAGGCTACCTTCGGCGAAGTGCCGGTCGGTGCCACGCCGGTCACGCGCACGTTCACTGTCAGGAACGCCGCCGCGGTGCCGGCCAGCGGTCCGGTCCTGCGCACGATCTCGGCCGGGGACTTCACGTTGACCCGCAACGGCTGCGTGCTGGCCAACAACACCACGCCAAAGCCCCTCGCGGCGGGTGATATGTGCACCTTCGACGTTCTTTTCACGCCAAGCGCGACGGGCACCCGCACCGGCACGCTGACGGTAGCGGCCAACCCCGGTGGCACCATCAACGTGGCGCTCACGGGCAACGGGACCACCTCGCTCGCGATCAGCCACACGGTGCCGTGTCCCGACGGCAACGTGGCGTGCTCGGTCGATCTCGACAAGAACAACGCCGGGGATCCTGTCGAAAACGTGCTCGCCCAGGTCAACGGCAAGCGCCGGGTCATCGTGACCAACCGGAGCGCGGCTTCGCTGGCGATCTCGGCTTCGTTGGTGGTCAGCTCCGAGCTCGGCGCGACCGCGGACGGGCCGACGTATTTCAACCTTACGCCCGACAGCACCACGGGGGCCACGGCTTGCGGCGCTAGCCTGGCCGCCGGTGCCAGCTGCTCTTACGAGATTCAGATGGTGACGCCGACGGCCGGCACGGCGGGTACCAAACGCGCGGTCTTCCGCGCGACCGGCGGCACGGCCACCAGCACGGTGACACGCGAGATCGTCGGCACTCTCTTGCGGGACGCCGTGATCGAGTTCCTCGATGGCGCCAACCGCGACTTTGGTGGCGTCGTGGTCGGAATGACCAGCGGCTCGCACACCATTCAGCTCAAGAACACCGGCGGCGTGAAGACCGGCGCGGTTCAAATGTTCGATCTGATCGACGGCTTTGCTCGGTCGCCGATGACGGGCACGAACACCACGACCGGCAACAAGATCTGCACACTGGGGCAGACGCTGGCCGTGAACGAGACTTGCGACATCCTGGTGCAGTTTGCGCCCACCTCGGCGGGAGCCAAGAGCAGCACGCTGCGGGTCTACGTCACGGGCGCCGGATCGGCTACGGGCGGCACCTTCACCACGCCGAACGTGCGGACGCTGTCGGGAGTTGGTCTGGCGGCTCAGAGCCTGGTGCTGACGCCGACCCCGGTCGACTTCGGCGCTGCGGCGGCGGGGACCGCAACCGCGGTCGATCGCACCGTCACCGTCACCAACTCCACCGGCGGCACCGTGAACATCGGGGCGGGTGACATCACCTTGTCGGGTGGTGCGGCCGGCTTCTCGATCGTACCGGGCAGCTCGTGCATCGGTGCCATCGCGGGCGGCGTGCAGTGCACGGTGACCCTGCGCTTCCAACCGGCGGGTGGTGCTGCCCAGGGCACGGTCTTCGACACGCTCAACGTGTCGACCAGCAAGGCGGCCCTTCTCGGGACCGTCGCGCGGGCCCCCGCGCTGACCATCGTTGCGCCGACCGAAGGCGCCGACTGGGGCGAGGCTCTGGTCGGGACCGCGGCGCCCAAGCGCACCTTCACCGTGCGCAACACGGGCGATGCCCCGACGGGGAGCGCCCCCGCGGTGGCCATCGCCGGGACCAACGCGTCCGAGTTCGCGGTGCTGACGGCGGACAATGGCTGCACCGCGGTTCTCGCCGCGGGGGCCAGCTGCACCGTCGCCATCACGCTCACGCCAAGCGCGATCGGTCCCCGCACCGCCACCATCGCCGCCACCGCCACCGGGACGACGGCGGCGACGGCGGTCGACCTCGCCGCCAACGGTGTGCTCCCGAACGCTGTCCAGATCGTCAGCATCGCGGGGACCGCCGGCACGGCGACGGTTGTCAGCTTCGGCAACAAAGCGGTCGGTTCGGAATCCGCCGTCGACGTCGTGGTCCGCAACGCGGCCAATGCTCAGCGGATCGTGACGCCTACCTTCGCTCTCACCGACGCCGTCAGCTTTCGCTTCGACACCAACCCCGGGGTCGCCAACGACTGCTCCGACGAAATCGCGGATGGCGGGGGCCTTGAAGGCGGCGAGAGCTGCACGGTGCGGGTCTACTTCCGACCGCAGGCTTTGCCGCCTGCGACGGTGGCGGCGCCCAACTTGACCAGCAAGCTGACCGTCGGCGGTGCGGTAACCCCACTCGAGGTGACCCTGCAAGGCAACGCCATCTCGGCGCTCTCCATCAGTCCGGCCTCCGGCGCCTTCGCGTCGACCGCGGTCAACGCCACCTCGGCCGTGGTCTCCTTCACGGTGACCAACTCGAGCGACGCCAACATCGGCCCCACCGGACAGCTCGCCATCAGCAAGGCAGGCACCGACGCCGCAGCCTTCCGCATCGTCGCCGACGGCTGCACCGGCAATACCCTGGCCCCGGGCGGAACCTGCATGGTGAACCTGGTCTTCGAGCCCAAGACGACAGGCTCCAAGACCGGCACCCTCACGGTCGCCGCCCCCTCCACCAACGGCGCCACCGCCGCCCTCACCGGCACCGGCACCTAACCCCGCAACGCAGCCCGGCGGCCCACCACCTGCGTGCCGCCGGGTCGCTCCGCCGATCCAGACCCGGACTTGTCCGAGGGCGCGTGCGCGGCCTGCCGAAAACTCGATTAAGATCCAGCCCGCTGCATGTCCATCATTGAGCCCGGGATTGTCGATGACGCGTCCGATGAATTGACTGGCGACGGGTCGTCGATCGGCTACGCGCTCCATCCCGACGTTCCACGCATCCTCGTGGTCGACGACGAGAAGGTCATCCGCGAGATCCTCTCTGACTTCCTCAGCGTCGAGGGCTACGTCGTGCGCGCGGTCGAGGACGGCGCGCTCGCCCTCAAGGAGCTCGAGCGCCGCAGCTACAACCTCGTCATCTCGGATCTCAAGATGCCCAACATGGGCGGTCTCGAGCTGATCGAGCGGATCATGCAGCAGCAGATCCCTGTGCTCACCGTGATCATGACCGGCTTTGGCACGGTCGAGACCGCCATCGAGGCGATGAAGAAGGGCGCCTACGACTACATCCTCAAGCCCTTCAAAGTCGAAGAGGTGGTCCACATCGTCCAGCGCGGCCTCGATCGCCAGCGCCTGCAGCACGAGAACCTGCGCCTCAAGGACGCGCTGTCCATTTATCGCATCAGCGAGGCCATCGCGACCTCACTCGCGGTGGAAAAGGTCCTCGACCTCGTGCTCGACTCGACCCTGGATGCGGTCGACGCCGACGTCGTCAGCCTGGTTCTGGAAGAACCCGGTAGCGCCGACCCCCGCGATCCGACCCGCCCTGGGCGCTTCGTCGAACAGATGCGCAAGGTCGCCGCCGACGCCAACCCCAACGAGCCGGCGCCGTCGCTCAACTTCAGCGAGGTCCTTCCGCTCTTCGAAGAAGATCGCCCGCTGCTCGTGCACGGCACCAAAGCCCAGCGCTACCTCGATCTCCTGCCGCAGCAACAGCGTCGCCTGGTCTCGTTCTGTTCCATACCGCTCAAGCTCAAGGGCCGCATCATCGGCATGCTGAACGCGTACAGCTACCGCAAGGGCGTCAAGTTCAGCGAAGGCCAACGCAAGATGCTCTACGTGCTCGGCAGCCGCGCCGCCGTCTCGATCGAGAACGCCCGCCTTTACGAGAGCCTGGTCAAGGCCAACAAGAACCTGGTCGAAGCCAATGTCTCACTGGAAGAGAACTTCCGGCAGACCATCATCGGCTTCGCGCATGCCCTCGAGGAGAGCGATCGCTACACCCGTGGTCACTCCGAGCGCGTCGCGAGCTACGCCCGGCTCATCGCGCTTGGTCTGCAGCTGCCCGACCCCGAGGTCGAGAACGTCTACAAGTCGGGCCTCCTGCACGACGTGGGAAAGATTGGCATTCGCAACGATCGCCTGAACAAGCCGGGCAAGTTGACCCCGGAAGAGTTGGCGATGTTCCGGACTCACCCCGCCAAGGGCAAACGCATCCTCGAGCCGATCCCCTTCATGCGCGACATCATCCCCGGCTGCTACTGCCACCACGAGGCGTGGGACGGCTCGGGCTATCCGCGCGGCCTGCAGTCACACAACATTCCGCTGTGCGGCCGCATCGTCGCGGTGGCCGACGCCTACGACGCCATGACCAGCGATCGTGCCTACCGTCGCGCCCTGCCTCACGACGTGGCCTGTGGCGAGCTCGAACGCTGTGTCGGCACCCAGTTCGATCCCGAGATCGTGAAGGTCTTCCTGCACGTGATCGAGGTGTACCGCCGTCTGGAATCGGCAGCTGGCCACACCATCCCGAAATGAGTGCCGACTGAGCGGCTCTCGACGGCCGCCTCTCGACCGCGGCGGTCGTCAACCGTTAGTCGGCCGTCAGTTGACCGCCGCGATGAACAGCCGGAACTTGCCCTGCACGTCGAGCTCGCTGCCATCGCTGCAGAGCAGGCGGCGAGCCACGACCGTGCCCGTCACGATGGCACCTGGTCGTGCTGTGCCCGCATCGTAGCGGACCTCTCCCGTACTCTCACCGCTCGGCTGGCATCGCAGGAACTGGCCCGGGCTGTCGCTCCAGACCGCCACGACGGTGGCCGCCGCGGTCCGCGATGGCGGTTCGATCTTGCGGGTGCCGCTCGGCGCCCCTCCCGGAATGAACGCCAGCTTCAGCGCCGGATCGCCCGCGTTCCAAGTGATCTGCGCGGCATCGAGGGCGGGATCGAAGCCCCAGAATTTTTCCGCCTCACTCGTCTCGGTCGGCTTGAGTTTGCCTGCCGGCCAGGTGAGCACAGTCGAGACCTTGGGCGCTTGCACGCGCACGCTGGCATGATCGCCTTTGGAAAAGCGAAGGTCGAAGCTGGCGTCGAGTGGCGCCGAAGCGAGTGCCGTCGGCTCCAGCATCGGTTTGCCAAAACCCGCCGGTATGAGACCCTGCCAGTAGTCGACCGCCAAAGTGCAATCGGGCGCCCCCTCGGGGCCGGTGCACGCGGTGGCGTCGTTGTTGAGGATCGCACGGCAGCGCCCCGGGCTTTCCGCGTAAGGACAGAGGCTGCCATCGCGCAGGGCGATCGCCAGACATTCCAGGTTGCGCCCGAATACGCCATGGGGCAGCCAGACCAGCGGGCATTCCTCGGGCAGTCCGAAGACACGCGCCCGCGTGTCGAAGCAGCGAGCCGCGGCCAGCGGCTGCTCACCGTTGGGCCCGGCATAGTCGACCGCGAGCCGATCGCAGATCTCCCGTTCCTTCTTTGCGACTGCGAGCTGAACCGCGCACTCCTCGATCGTCTCGTCACCAATCGACGCGTGCCGGGTCCGCCGCGCGGCTCCCTCTCGGACGCGTCGGTCGGCGTCGCGCTTGCGGGCAACGTAGGTCCGCACGGTGCACGAGCGGAAGTCGTCCCACTTCTCCACCCGCTCGGCCAGGCTGACCGGCTCGGTCAACGGCGGCAGGGGTGCCTTGGCGTACGCCTCTTCCAGGTTCTCCGAGATCTTGCGCAGGCGACCCTTCTCTTCGGTCTCGAGTGCGGCGCGGTCCTTTTTGCAAGCGCCCAGCCCAACGCTCAGCAAAGAACCGAGCGCACCCACGACAACCAGCGCCCGGGCCGCCCCCGGCGCTCTGGGATAAACTGACGGGTGAATGCTCCAGCAGCTCGGCATCGGCAACACCAATACCGTCTTCGGGCTGTGGACGGGAGAGGATATGCGACAGGACCGGCGGGCCGAATCCCGCGCCCCGCTGTCCCCGCCGACGCCGACCGCGCCGACGCCGACCGTGCTGACGCCGACCGTGCTGACGCCGACTGTCGGGCATCGACCGGCGGGTGAGCTCGGCGTCACGGCTGGCATACCCTGCTGCCAAGGTGGCCGGGGGCCGCTCCTCGCCGCAGACTCCATGCTCATCGAGGCGCGCGAACGGAACCCGTCCTGACATGGCAAGCCCCACCCTCCCTCCGACAACCCCCCCTCCGCCCCCCCTCGCGCCGCTGCCAGTGGCCGAGCTACCCGCGGCCGTCGCCAAACTCTGCGCCTCGCCCGTGCCGATGAAACTGCTGGCTGCCAAGGGGGCCGCTCCCTTGCGCCCCGCCGAGCTGCTGACTGCCGTCTATCAGCTCTCCTTCGACGCCGACGCCGCCGTGAGAGCCGCCGCCGAGGCCAGCCTCACTGGTTTGCCCGACAACCTCTGCGCGCCCCCCCTGGGCGAGGCCCTGCCCGCGCCCGTGATTCATCTCTTTGCCCGCGCGTTGCCCCCCGGCCGCACCAGCCCGCTCGAACGCATCCTCTACAACCCAGTAACCTCGGACGACACCTTCGTTCTGCTGGCCGGGCGCCTCCACGAACGAGAGCTCGAGATCATCTTCCAGAACGAAGCGCGTCTCTTGCGCTCACCCCGCATCCTCGAGGCGCTCTTCGCCAATCCCGCCGCGCGCATGTCGTCCGTCAACCGTGCGATCGAGTTGCTCTGTCGCAACGGCGTTCGCGCCGAGGGCATTCCGGCGTGGGACGAGATCGCCAAGTCGATCATCGAGGATCCCGACGCCCGCAGCCCCGCCGCCGACGAGACCTTCGCGGGTGTGCTCGGGGGCACCGATGAGCTCGCCCTCGCCGACGTCGAACCCGAGGCGCCAGCTGACAATCGACCCGACAAGGCACCCGATAAGGCACCCGAGAAGAAGCGGAGCGCCGTCATCGACTTCGGCCGACTCAAGCTCTACGAGAAGATCCGCCTCGCCACCCTCGGCAACGCATACTGCCGTCAGAACCTCATGCGCGACCCCAACCGCATGGTCGCCATGGCAGCCATCCGGTCGCCCCGCATCACCGACTCCGAGATCGTCAAGGCCGCCGGGAATCGTGGTATCTGCGAAGACGTCATCCGGTACATCGCCACGCAGCGCGACCTCACCAAGAGCTACCAGATCCGCCTCAGCCTGGTCCACAACCCGAAGTGCCCCGTGGCCCTCTCGCTCAAATTCCTGCCTCTGCTATCCGCGGAAGATTTGAAGGGCATGGCCCGTTCCAAGAACGTGCCTGGCGCCATTTCGACCGCGGCCCGTCGCCTGATGGCGAATCGGAAGGCTGACTGATGACCCCCGCAGGCGAAACGCCCGTGGGCGCGGCCGAAGCCTTGCCCACTGCCGACACGCGACGGCCGGGTGACTTCCCTACGCGGGTCGACGATCTACGCCTGCCCGCGCGTCTCGGCCTCGCCCTCTGTGAGCCGCGACGAGCGCTCGCCCGCGTCGACGTCGTTGGCGGCGGCCTCGGCGACGCTGCCTGGCTGGTGCTGATCGGCATTGCCTGCTTTCGCCTCGAGGATCTGATGCGGGCTTTGCTCGGCATCACGCACCTCTCCTTCGGCACCGTGATCCGTCAGATGCTGGCGGTGGTCTCGTACGAGGACCGCGAGGCGATGATCGTGATCCTGCCCGCCGCCATCGCGGTCACCCTCGCCGCCGGTCGTGGCCGCCGCGATCCCTCGCGCGATTTCGAAATCGCAGCGCTCGCCTATGTGCCCTTCTTCACCGTCCGGGCGCTCTTCCGTACCCTCGATCTGGAAGCCTTCTTCGGCCCCTTGCCGCCCGCCATCGACCAGCTGTTTCTGGCGGCCGCCTTTCTCTGGGCCTGCGTCTTTCTCGGCATGGCGATCGCCACCGCACGCCGGCGTGAGCTTCCGCCGGTCCGCGCCGGCGGTTCCTCCCTGCCACCTGTACCCCCGCTGCCATCCGAGCTGCCCGTCATCCATCCATTGCGCCGCTCGCGCGTGACCGTCGCCGCCGTGGGCGCGCTTCTCGGCGCGGCCTTCTTCGTCAACCTGGGCTGGGTCCTGCGCAACGCGAGCGCCATTCGCCCGCTGGTTCGAGGCAAGCGCGCCCCCGACTTTTCGCTCGCTCGCATCGACGGTCAGCCCGGCGAGGTTCGCCTGTCGGCTCTCGAGGGCAAGGTGGTCCTGCTGGATTTCTGGGCCAGCTGGTGTCAGCCCTGTGTGCGCATGCTCCCATCGCTCAACGAGCTGTACGGCCAGTGGCAGGCCCGCGGCGTCGAGTTCGTCGGCATCAATTCCGACGGTGCAACGGTAAGTGCGCAGGAGCTCAGCCAGTTCATGGCCGAGCACCAGACGCCCTATCCGATGGTCATCGATCGCACGGGTGACGTCGGCAGTCAGTACAAGGTCGTGGCGCTGCCTCACATCGTGGTGGTGGGCCGCGACGGATCCATCGCCAAGACCTTCTGGGGCGTCACCAGCGTGACCGAGCTCGCCAGCGTGCTCGGCGAAGAGATCAACAGGCCGACTCGCTGATCGGGTTCGCGTTGGCGGGGGCCCGAGGGGATCGCGGGTGCAGCTCCCCCGCCCGACGGCCTCCCGCGGCAGCCCCGCTGCGCGGCAGCCGTGTATGATGAAAGCGTGCGCCTCCTGCGCTACGTGGTCCTCGAGCTGGCGCTGGTCGTCGCGGGTCTGGCCGCTCTCGGGCTCGTCGTCGTCAAGGGGACCGCGGCCATCTCCCGGCGGGTCGATGCGAGCCATCGCGACAAGCTGAGCAGCCTTTACCCGGTGCGCGGAGCCCCCACGACGGCGCCCGAGCCGCAGGTCACGGGCGACGGCGGCGGCACGTTCCTCGGCATGTCGGATGACTTGCTGCTCGCCCGCCTGCGGAGCGCGCCCATCAAGAGAGCCAAGCTCAACCGTGGTGGCTCGTCGCTCTCGTTCCGATTCGACCTTGCCGATGGGTCGCGCGCCGCCTGGAAACCCGCCCAGACCAACCTGCAGACCATCCCGCGCAAGGAGGTGGCCGCCTACCGAGTGTCGCGGTTGCTCGGCCTCAATGGTGTGCCTCCGGCGGTGCAACGAGCGGTCACGCGCGAGGAGCTCTATCGCCACCTGCACCCGGAGAGTCAGCCTTTTTTGCCCCGCATTCGCGCCGAGACCCTCTTCAACCCGCAGGGCACCTCGATTGGCACAGCGATGTACTGGATCCCCGAGATCCGGGACGCCGGTCTCGACACGGCCGAAGGCATCCAGCGAAGCACCGCCTGGGTGAAGATCGGCACCGAGATCCCGGAGGCCGAGCGAGGCCTGGCCGCGCAATTCTCCGATTTGGTCGTCTTCGACTTCTTGATCGCGAATCCTGACCGGTATTCAGGTGGCAACATCAAGATGTCGCCCGAAGGCGACCGCCTCTACTTCATGGACAACACGATGGCGTTCTTCCTCATGCCCGAGGGGCACGCCAAGAACCGCAGCTGGCTGGACCGAACCCAACGATATTCCGCGCGGTTGGTTCGCGCGCTCGCCCGCGTCACCGAGCCGACGCTGCAGCGCCTCCTTGGTCCCGACATAGACGGACAGGATATTTTGACTCTTAGCGAAATCAGGGCGGTCATCGCGCGCCGCGAGTTCGTTCAGCGGCACGTTTCTTCGCTCGTCGCCCTGCATGGCGAGGCGAACGTTTTGGTCTTCCCGTGAGACGTTGCTATCTTCACGCGCCCTCATGAATGGTGACGCGCCTTCCCTCGCCACAGACACGGCTCGCAAGACCGTGCACTTCGTCTCGCTCGGCTGCCCCAAGAACCGCGTGGACACCGAGGTCATGCTTGGCCATACGGCGAACGCCGGCTACGACGTGGTCGCCGAGCCGGGGGACGCCGACGTCATCGTCGTCAACACGTGTGGCTTCATCGGCGAGGCCAAGCAGGAGTCGATCGACGCCATTCTCGAGATGGCCAAGTACAAGGAGAGCGGCTCGTGCCAGCGCCTCGTCGTCGCCGGCTGCCTCACCCAGCGCTACCCCAAAGAGCTCGCCGACGAGATGCCCGAAGTGGATCACTTCCTCGGCACCGACGAAGTGGCCAAGGTGGCCGACGCCATCGCGGGCAGCGCCGGTCGGGTTCACGTCGCCGAGACCCCGCGTTTTCTCTACGACGATCTCGCGCCTCGCCGTCCCTCGATGGCGCTGCACACCGCCTACGTGAAGATCGCCGAAGGCTGCGATCGCCCGTGCGCCTTTTGCATCATCCCCAAGCTGCGCGGCCCACAGCGAAGCCGCACCATCGATTCGGTCGTGCGCGAAGCCGCTGACCTCGCCAGCCGCGGCGCCAAGGAGCTCTGCCTGGTCGCGCAGGACCTCACAACCTACGGCCGCGATCTGCCCGACGGTAAAGCCGAGGGCGGCCCGACGCTGGAACGTCTGCTGGCCAGGCTCGCCGACGTCGAAGGCGTGCGCTGGTTGCGGCTTCACTACGCCTATCCCACTGCGGTCACGGACGGCCTTCTGCAGGTGATGGCCGATAAGCCCCGCGTGGCGAAGTACCTCGACGTGCCCATCCAGCACGTCGACGATGCGGTCTTGAAGTCCATGCGCCGGGGCCACGGCTCGCGCCAGGTGCACGATCTCGTCGAGCGCGTGCGCTGTCTGGTTCCCGACGTCACCCTTCGGTCCACCTTCATCGTCGGTCACCCCGGCGAGACCGAGGCGGCCTTCCAGAAGCTCTGTGACTTCATCTCCAGCGCCGAGCTCGATCGCGTGGGTGTCTTCAATTACTCGCGCGAAGAGGGCACGACCGCCGCACTCCTGCCGCACCGGGTGCCGCAGAAGGAGATCGACGCCCGCCGCCGCGAGCTCTTGCGCATCCAGCGCGCCATCTCGAAAAAGAAGATGAAGGCGATGCGCGGCCGCGAGATCGAGGTTCTCGTCGAGGGCGAGTCCGACGAATCGGAATACGTTCTCAAGGGTCGCCACGAAGGTCAGGCGCCCGAGATCGACGGGCAGGTCTTCCTGACCCTCGGCCCCGACTACGTCCCGCAGGCTGGCGATCTTGTCAAAGCTCGCGTGACCGGCAGCGCCGAGTACGACCTGGCGGCCGAGGTCATCGGCCCGGCCTGATCGCGCTTGCGGGCTAAGTCGCCAGCTCGATCATCCGCACCATGGCGCGAGCGGCGCCCTCGCGGACGTCCTCGGGCACCGTGATTCGACGTTCGGCCGGCTCGTCCCGTAACGTCTCGTAGACGTTCTCGAGATCGTTGGCCTTCATGTACTGGCACATCCGGCAGGCCTTGTAGAACTGCCGCTCCGGGTGCTCGAGCTCGAGCCGCACCACCAGGCCGCATTCGGTGAGGATGGCGAGGTTCTTCTTCTCCGGGTGCGCTTCCACGTACTTGGCCATCTGCGAAGTCGAGAGCACTTCGTCGGCCGCTCGCTGCAGCTCCGGCTTCACCTCGCCGTGCACGATCACGACCGCCTCCGGATCTTGCGCCCGGATCCGTGCGATGTCCTCCACCGTCATCTGATGGTGCACGTGGCAGGCGCCTTCCCACGCGAAGACGTTGCCCACCAGCCCCTGGCGCTCGCCTTCCCGCATGAGCGGCTCGATCATTTCGAGATACTCCTTCGGCTTCCACTGATGCGGCGGCGGCGGTGGCAGGTACATGCGCCGGGTCTTGATCGCCACCTGATAGGCGAGGTTCTGATCCGGCACGAACAGGATGTCGGGGGCGCCCAGGCGCTCGGCGATGCGGGCCGCGTTGGAACTGGTGCAGCAGGTGTCGGACAGCGCTTTGACGTCCGCGTACGTGTTGACGTACGTCATGGTCACGAACTTGCGGCCGAGGGATCGCAGGAACTCCTGCCGCTCGGCCACTTCTTCCGCGTCGACCTCGGCCAGCGAGCAGAGCGCGCGCATGTTCGGCAAGTAGACCGGCGTCTGCGGAGCCAACGTGTAGCAGCCTTCGGCCATGAACTTCACGCCACAGAAGACGACGAAGTTGGCCTTCACGTCGCGCGCGCGCACCGCCAACTCGAACGAATCACCGACCGTGTCGGCGATCGCCTGGATCTCGGGCACCTGGTAGTTGTGCGCGGGAATGTACGCATTCTTCTCGCGCTTGAGCCGCCGGATCTCCGACCACAACCACTCGGTGCGATCGATCTGTTCGCTGGTGATCTGACCTGCGCGCACGAGGCGCTCTGCGCTGATGAGTGACATGAAGGGCGTCGTTCCTCGTTCGGTAATCTGGCACAAACCGGCCGTCGGCACATGCCGACGATGGGCTCATTTGCGGGCGCGACCGCTGCCCAGCGCCACCCGCGCCGCTGCCTTGGCCTTCGCTTTCGCAGCTGCCCTCAACTTCGCCCCCGTCGGTCCCGGTCCCAGCGCGGCCCGGGCCTTGGCTCCGTGGCCAGGTCCCAGGACATCGCGCAGGTAAGCGACGTAGTCGAAAGTGTCGGAGTGCTTCTCGTTGTGGCAACGCACGCAGCTCGACGCCGGGGTCTGCAGCTTGATCGCGACAGGCTCTTCCAGGCCCTCGCCCTTGACGTGCAGCGATCCTGGACCATGGCAGGTCTCGCACTGCACGTTGGTGAGCCCGACGACGTGACCGAGGCTGCTACCACCCACCTCGCCAAAACCGGTGACGTGGCAGGAGACGCAGTCGTCGAAGCCGGTCTTGCCACCTTCCACGATGGTCTTCCAGGCCCGCGCGTGAACCGTCTTTTGCCAGAAGGCCATCGCGCCCTTGTGGCAGCCGGCGCACGCCTTGTCGCCCACGAACGATGCGCGTTCGGGCGGCGCGGGCGGCGGCGGGGAAGCCTGCCGCAGGTTGGCCGCCCCGACCTTTTGGTCCAGCACGCGCATGGCGGCCGCGAGCTGCGTGTCGCGGGGCAGGGCGCGGCGAAGCGGAATCAGCTGGTTGATGAAATAGGAGCCAGTGGCAGGCGGGGCCCACTTGCCCGAAAGGGCCGCCAGCTCGCCTTCGATCTGGTCTCGATCCTTCTTGCGGGTGGCCACGAAGCTCGGGTCTGCCGATGCATCCGCCGCGAACGCCTCCAGCTCCTTGTCGAGG
>JANNNO010000615.1:0-8388 GCA_031398585.1 Myxococcales bacterium
GTTTGGCCTGGTAGAGCATCTCGTCGGCGGCCGCGATGAAGTCAGCCGCGTTCCGGATCGACGCCGAAGGAACGGCGGCGACCCCGATCGAGACGGTGAGAGGAATGGATTTGTCGTTCCACTGCACCGGCTGGCGTTCCACCGCCATGCGGATCCGTTCGGCGACGATCTTCGCCTGCAGCAGATCGGCCCCGCGGCAGATGATCGAGAACTCCTCGCCCCCCACGCGGGCAAAGACGTCTTCGACCCGGATGGTGGCGAAAACCACGCGTGCCATCTCCGCCAGCACGTGATCACCGGCCGGGTGGCCGTAGGTGTCGTTGACTGCCTTGAAATGATCGAGGTCGAACGAGATCAGCGACGTCGCCAGGTTGTGGCGGATGGCGTACGCGTACTCGCTCTCGATGCGATCCTGGAAGTAGCGTTTGTTGAAGGCTTTGGTCAGGTCGTCGCGCAGCGCCGAATCGAGCATCTGGCGCTGGAAGTCTTCATCGAGCTTGTCGTGATAGGTGAACTTGAGGACGGTGCCGCTGCCGACCAGGATCTTGTCGCCGTCGGACAGCTCGTGCTCGACGACCTTGATGCCGCGGCAGAAGGTCCCGTTGGTGGATCGCAGGTCGCGCAGGACGACCCGATCACCCTGGCGGACGATCTCGCAGTGCTCGCGTGAGATGCCTTCGTCCATCATGCGCATGTCCGCGCTCGCGCCGCGTCCGATGACGGTCCGTTCGCGTTGAAGCTTGTACATCTCGCCAACGCTGCCACCGACCAGAACGATGAGGTACGCCTCGGCGCGCATCGGCCCCGGCGCCTCTGCGCTCGGCGGTGGTGCCTTGACCTGCGTCGTATCGTCCCAGCTCACGGCCCGCCCGCCTCCATACTAACATCGACAGCTTGCGCCGCCAGCTTGGGGAAGCCCGTCTTCGGGCCCTCTGGCGCCTCAGCGCGCAGCGAGCGCGCGGGCCATGGCCCGCAAGGGTTCGGCACCTGGGCCGAGGTCGGACAGGCTAGCGACCGCCCGTTCGGCCAATTCTTTGACCCGCGGCTTCGCCTCGGCAGCGAGCCCCTTGTGCTCGTCATCCTCGAAGTCGTCCGCGTGTTGAAAGGCGATCCCGTAGGAATCGCCGAAGTCTCGCAGAGCCGCCAGGTCGGTGGCCGGAGCCCCCGCCGCCAGCGCGCCTACCTCGAGGGCCGCCCGGAAGAGCGCCCCGGTCTTCTCCCGGTGCAGGATCTCGAGCTCGTGCAGTGTCTTGGGCGCCTGCCCGGAGAGATCCCGAGCCTGACCGCGCACCATGCCCGCCGCTCCTGCGGCCCTGGCCAGCGCCCGTGCTGCGTGGAGGAACCCGACCGCGCGCGAAGAACGCGCCCAGCGGCCCTCTTCCTGCGCCGTGCGCGCCAACACGCCTGCCTCGGAGAGCCACTCGAAGGCGAGGGTGAGAAGCGCGTCCCCCGCCAGGATGGCGGTCGCCTCGCCGAACGCCTTGTGGTTCGACGGCTGTCCCCTGCGGGTGTCGTCGTTGTCCATCGCCGGCAGGTCGTCGTGAATCAGCGAATAGGTGTGAACCAGCTCGATCGCCGCCGCCGCCAGGCGCGTCGGCTCACCCGAGCTCACCCCGACTGCCTCCGCCGCTCCCAACGCGAGCACGGGCCGGATGCGCTTGCCCGGTGCGAGCACCGAATAGCGCATGGCCTCGAGCAGGCGCCCGGGATCGTCATCCGTCGGCGCCAGGCGCGCCTTCAACGTTGCCTCGACTTCGGCTCTCCGTGCGGACATCCAAGACTGCAGATCGAACTTTTGACTCATCCGTGATCGTCCCGTGCGGTGCTGGCATCAAATGGCGCCGTCCGCGCTCCTTCCGCGCCCAGGCCGAGCAAAAGCTCGACCCGCCGTTCAGCGCGGTCCAGGATCTCGGCGCCCCGCTTACACAAAGTCATCCCCTCTTCGAAACAGCGCAGCCCCTCTTCGAGAGGCAGGTGCCCCCCTTCGAGTCGCTCGACGATCGTCCGCAGTCGCCCGAGCAACTCGTCGAAGCGTTCGTCGGCCGCCGTGGCCCCCATCGAGGGGGGCGTGGCCCCCATTGTGGGGGGCGTGGCCCCCATCGCCGCGCCGCCGGGCAACGCAGGACCCGCAGTGGGGTCGGAGGGGGCGCCGTTCATCGCACCAGATGTTTACGCCAATGCCCCGCGGGCGCCAAGCCGGATTCGCAGCGATTGCCCCGAGTGATTCCGCCGATATCGAGTCCAGCCTCCGGCATCTGCGAGTCCATCGCCTCCGGCATCACGACGCGGATCGGTCATCGCACATGCGCGTCGCGCGTCTACATCGCACGTCTGCCGACGGCTGCGTGAACGCGGTGAGTTTGTGGCGGAACACCGTGCTATCTTCGTGCGACGTTTGGCAGGGACGTCGTCGTTGTTCGGGGAGAATCCACGCGCCGACGCGGTCGCGGTCGACCAATCGGGCGCGCTCGACTCGCCTCTCGGTGACGAGGTCGTCGTAGGCGGAGATGGGCAGCGCGATGAATACAGCCAATGAAGATCTGAAGGAACCCTGGCGGGAGTACCTTCGCAAGAAGCGACTCAAAACGACGCAGCAGCGCGAGGCGATCGTCGACGCCTTCCTGCGCAGCAAGGGCCACGTGGCGCTCGAGGATCTCCTCAGCTCGGCCCGCAAACGCAACCCGGGCGTCGGCCTCGCCACCGTCTACCGCACGGTGAAGTTGCTCGAGGAGGCGGGGCTGGCACACGCACGGCAATTCGGCGCCGGCAACCACACCCTTTACGAGGTGGCCGGGCAGCGCCACCACCACGACCACATCATCTGCCAGCAGTGCAATCACATCGTCGAGTTCGAGAACGAGGAGATCGAGGAGCTGCAGGAACGGATCGCCAAGCGTCACGGCTTTTCGATCGTGCAGCACCGCCACGAGATCTTCGGCCTGTGTGAAAAAGCCCAGGGCGTCGAGGGTGGTTCCTGTCCGGCCGAGCGCGGGAAGAAGCGGTAGGCGGTCCGGCGGCCGGCGCTGAGTCGCCCCGCACGCCGACTCCGCCTGGCCTTCGCCGCGCGACGGCTGCCGCTACCGGTCCCGATCCCGAGCCTCTGTCTCCCTGGCAACACCGCCGCAGTCCCCTCGGCCTCCGTGTCCAGATCCTCGTTGGGCTCGGTTTCGTCACCGCGTTCGCCATGTTCTCGACCGGCTACCTGGCGCTGTGGGCCGCCGGGCAGAGCGTGGTCGCACAGCGCGAGATCGCCGCGCGCTCCATCGCGGGCAGTTTCGGTGCCGCGATCGGGGCGGTGCTCGATCCTGCCTTGCCGCTCGGCGACCCGGTCAACCTCGCGCGCTGGCGGGGCGCGGTACAGGCGCTCGCCGGCAAGGGCGAGCTGTCGATCGACGTGCTCGGGACCGACCGACGCGTGATTCTCTCTCGTCCGCCCCGGGCCGCCGGTGACCAGGATCCCCCGGCGCTCGCGGCCGTGCTCTCCGGCGTGGGGCCGTGGCTCCACTATCGACCCCAGCGCGATGGTCGCGGCACCGAGCTCTTGGCCTATGCCCCGATCGTCGGTGGCGGCCGCGTGCTCGGCGTCGTGCGCGTCGGCCAGCCCGCGCCGGATCCTCTCGCCACGGTCTTCGCGAGCTCGGGGCGGGTGCTGCTGGGACTCGCATTTGCCGACGCGTTGCTGGTGGTCGGCCTCGGCTTCTTCGTGCTCACGCGGCTGGTCGTCCGGCCGTTGCAGGCGATGGAGTCGGCCACCGCGCGCGTCTCCGCAGGTGATTGGGACCATCGCATCGAGACCACCGGACCGCGTGAGGTCTCCGCGCTGGCCAGTGCGCTCAACCAGATGACAGCGTCGCTCTCATCGCAGCGCGAGCAGCTCATCCGCACCGAGAAGCTGGCGTCGGTGGGACAGCTGGCGGCGGGCATTGCGCACGAGATCGGCAATCCGTTGGCCGCCGTGCTGGGCTACGTCGACATCTTGCGGAGCGACGCCGCCGAGGGCGCCCGTCCCGTGCTGACCGCGGTCGAGACGCGCGATTCTCTGGATCGGGTCAAGGCGGAGACGCAGCGGATTCATCGCATCATCCAGGACCTCCTGGCCTACTCGCGCCCGACCACCGAGAGCCCGCAGCCGACGGCGCCCGCCAAGATCGTGCGATCCGCCGAAGCGCTGCTGCGGCCGCAGGCGCGATTTCGTGCGATCAAGCTCGTCACCACGCCGGTCGACGAGGAGTGGCCCGCGGTGCTCGCCTCGCCGGGGCGCCTGACCCAGGTCTTCGTCAACCTGCTGATCAATGCTTCGGACGCGATGGCGGGCGAGGGGACCGTGACGGTGGTCTGCAGCCGCGTCGATGGCCAGGTGCAGATCGAGTTTCGCGACGAGGGGCCCGGCATTCCCGCCGAGCTGGCCCGCAAGATTTTCGATCCGTTTTTCACCACCAAGGAGCCGGGGCAGGGGACCGGCCTCGGTCTGTCGATCAGTCAGTCGATCATCGAGGCGTTCCACGGGACTCTGGTGGTCGCGCCTCCCGATCCGGAGCGCAAGGGCGCCGCTTTCGTGATCACGCTGCCGGCGGCTTGAGCGCCGGGCTGTCGACCTGTCGTCAGCCGCGTGTCTCCGCGGTCAGTTCACGCGGTCAGTTTGCGCGGTCAGTTCGCGCGGTCAGTTCACGCGGCATTCGAGCGCGAGCACGGTGATGTTGTCGTTGCCGCCGGCCTGGTTGGCAGCTTCGATGAGACCCGCCACGGCGCTCTCGAGATCGCCCGCGGACTTGACCGTCTCGCCGATGCGTTTTTCGTCGACGAGGCCGGTGAGGCCGTCCGAACAGAGCAGGAAGACGTCGCCGTCCTTGATGTCATCCGTGCCGACATCGACCTGGACCGTGTCGCGCATGCCGAGCGCGCGCGTGATGACGTTCTTGTGCGGGAACTTCTTCTGTTCCTCGGGCGACATGTCGGGACGGGCGTCCTTGTAGTCTTCCAGCAGGGAATGGTCGCGGGTCATCTGTTTGACCTCGCCTCGTCGCACCCGGTAGCAGCGCGAATCGCCGACGTGAGCGATGTAGAGGCGATCGCCGGCGACCTGACCGATGACCACCGTCGTGCCCATGCCTTTGAGGCGCAGATCCCGATTGGCCGATTCGAAGATGCGCTGATTGGCCAGCTTGATGCCGACCACCAGCCGGTTCTCGAGGTACGAGAGCTGCCGATCGAGCTTGTAAGGCCAGGTCGAGTCGTCCTCCTTGGACCTCACGAAGAACTCGCGGATGACATCCGCGGCCATCTTGGATGCGACCTCGCCGCAGGCGTGCCCGCCCATTCCATCGGCGACCAGGAAGAGCTGCTCGTCTTCGATGAGCGAGAAGTAGTCCTCGTTGTGGTTCCGCTTCAGGCCCGGGTCGGTCTTGGCGGCGTAGCGGATGCGCATCGGAACACTTTTTCTATCACAGCCGCCGCGAGGCAAGAACTCGGCAAGAAGTCGCGGGGGTCGCGTTGACACCTGGAGGGGCCGGGACTACTGTACTGAACAGATGTCTACGTCCCCCCCCGGGCCGGCCAAAGTGTCGGCCGGCGCCCCCGGCACTCCGGTCGCTGTGACCGCGGAGCCGCCGGTGCCGATGACCGCGGCGAAGACCGCAGCGCTGCTCGCCATCGGCGACGAGGTGCTGCGTGGGGAAGTCATCAATAGCAACGCGGGGTTCCTGGGCGACGCCCTCTTCGACCTGGGGTTCGTGATCACGCAGCACCGGGTGATCTCGGACGAGGTCGCCGACATCGATCGGACCCTCCGGACGCTGGGCGAAGAAGTCGACGTGATCATCTCAACCGGGGGGCTCGGACCGACCGACGACGACCGCACCGTCGACGTGGTGACGGCCATCGTCGGCGGCGGGACCGTCGTGCACGAGCCCTCGCGGGACAAGATGATGCGGGCGTTCGCGGCGCGCGGGTTCGAAGCGACCCCGAACAACCTGCGGCAGGTGCGGGTGCCGGCCGCGGCGACGGCTTTGGCCAACGGCAGCGGGCTGGCGCCTGGATTTCAGGTGGCGATCGGGCGGGCGCAGGCTTTCTTTTGCCCCGGGATTCCGCGCGAGATGCAGCGGATCTTCGCGGATCACATCCGGCCGGTCCTGGCGGAGATGCAGGCGCAATCGGGCATGCCGCGGGCGCTGGTTCGCACTTACCACGTCTATGGAATGGGCGAATCGCACATCGATCACCGCCTGACCGGGCTCATCGAGGGGTTGCCCGACGTATCGCTGCACTACCGGACCCAGGCGCCCGAGAATCACGTCAAACTGATCGTGCGCGGCCACGACGCCGCCTTCAACAAAGTGACGCTGGACCGACTCGACGCCGAGCTGCGCAAGCGCCTCGGCAACGTGGTCTACGGCATTGACGAGGAGAACTTTCCCCTCGCGGTGGGACGGGCGCTCGGCGCACGGCAGGCGACGCTGGCGCTGGCCGAATCGTGCACGGGGGGCTACGCGGGGCAGCTCATCACGTCGGAGGCGGGGGCCAGTGAGTTCTTCCGCGGCGGGGTGGTCTCGTATCACAACGAAGTGAAAGAAGGCGTGCTCGGGGTGCGGGCCTCCACCCTGGCCAGCCACGGCGCCGTCAGTGAAGAGTGCGCGGCCGAGATGGCCGAAGGGGTGCGGCGGCTCTGTGGCGCCACCTTGGGCGTCTCGGTCACGGGGATCGCGGGGAGTGCGCGCGAGAACAGTGTGGTGCCCGAACCGCTCTCCCCCGGCGGCAAAGCGGTCGGAACCGTGTCGTTCGCGATCGCAGGACCTCTGGGTACGCGGACCGAAACGCAGCAGTTCTTCGCCGGGCGCGAACGGATTCGCCGGGCGGCGGCTTACTTCGCGCTGGACCTGGCGCGACGATATTTCGATTGAGACAAAAGGAGACGACCATGGCCCTCGACAAACACGACGACAAGCAAGACAAGGCCGACAAGAGCGACAAGGCCGTGGCACTGAAGCCCGAAGCCAAGAGCACCGAAGCCAGGACCAGCGAACCCAAGAACGACATCGGCAAGGCAGATGCCAAGGCCGACAAGGACGTGAAGCTGGCACCGGTGGCTCCGGTCGCCGCCGCGCCGACGCCGTTGCCTCGTGACGGGGCTCGCGACAAGGCGATCGACCTGGCCGTCTCGACCATCGAAAAGCAGTTCGGCAAGGGCAGCATCATGCGGCTGGGCGACGAGATGCCGGCCCCCGAGGTCAAGGTCGTCCCGACCGGATCGCTCGGGCTCGACATCGCTCTTGGCGTGGGCGGGCTTCCGCGCGGCCGCATCGTCGAGATCTACGGACCGGAATCCTCGGGCAAAACCACGCTCGCGCTGCACGTCGTGAGCGAGGCGCAAAAGCAAGGCGGCATCTGCGCCTTCGTCGATGCCGAGCACGCGCTCGACGTCGGCTACGCCCGCAAGCTGGGCGTTCGCACCGACGATCTGCTGGTCTCGCAGCCCGATTGCGGCGAGCAGGCGCTCGAGATCACGGAGATGCTGGTCCGTTCGGGCGCGGTCGACATCGTCGTCGTCGACTCGGTCGCGGCGCTCACGCCGAAGGCCGAGCTGGAAGGCGAGATGGGCGACTCTCACGTGGGGCTTCAGGCTCGGCTCATGAGCCAGGCCCTGCGCAAGCTGACCGGAACCATCTCGAAGTCGAACACCCTCGTCATCTTCATCAACCAGATCCGGATGAAGATCGGCGTCATGTTCGGAAGCCCCGAGACCACCACGGGTGGCAACGCGCTCAAGTTCTACGCCAGCTGCCGCCTCGACATCCGTCGGGTGGGTGCTCTCAAGGACGGCGAGAAGGTCGTCGGCAACCGGACGCGCGTCAAGGTCGTCAAGAACAAGATGGCGCCGCCCTTCCGCGAGGTCGAATTCGACATCCTCTACGGCGAGGGCATCAGCCACGAAGGCGATCTGGTCGACCTCGGCAGCGAGTGTGCGGCGGTGGAAAAGTCGGGCGCCTGGTTCAGCTTCGAAGGCGAGCGGATTGGCCAGGGGCGCGACAACGCCAAGCAGTTCCTCATCGACCATCCCGAAATCGCCCGCAAGATCGAGATCAAGGTGCTCGCCCACCACGCGATCAAACGCGAGGTGCCGCCAGTGGCAGCGGGGGGAACGCTGCACAGCCTGCCCGCCAGCGGGCGCGCGGCGGTGGCGGACAAGCGTCCGCGCTAACCGCTCGCGCGCGCTAACCGCTCGGTCGCGATCCGACATCGACAGGAACATCAGCGGGCGCACGGCAAGTTTCTCTTCTCCGGAATTTGTCGCGCGCCCGTTCCGTGCGTATTACGCTCTAGACGATGGCCGCCAAGAAGACTGCTCCCGAAGGTCCGGTCGAGGTCCCCGAGTACGTCTCGATTCTCCCTCTT
>JANNNO010000008.1:0-8291 GCA_031398585.1 Myxococcales bacterium
AACGCGGCCACCACTCTCCGCGACGGTGCGCCACGCCTTGGCTTTCTGCTTCCAGCCGCAGGACGAGATCCTTCAGCGCGGTCGATTGTTCCGTGGAACGGACGACGGCTGGTTCATGCGGGCGGTGCAGGACGCGCTGCCCTACTTCCTCGGCGCCATCGACGACGACCATGTTCGTAAGCGGGAGAAACTTCGTGAGCTGCAGGTTCGGCTTCGAGGCTGCGAGCGCGAGATCGCCGAGCTGAAAGCGCTGCGAGGTGACAATGCCAGCAAGGCGATGAATCTGCTGGCACAGGCTCGCGATGTCGGGCTCACGTCAGCGATGGCGACCATCTGGGAAGGCGCCGATGCCATCCTGCGAACCGTGGCAAGAACGCCGCTGGTCGACGTCCCGCCCCCCGACGGCCAAGGTAGCGATGAGTTCGCGCGGCTCTCCGCTGAACGGCGAGCCCTTCTCGAAAAGCAGCGCAGGCTGAGAGAAGAGATGGGCGCCGTCCAATCATTCGCGGACGAAGAACGAAGGTACACGCAGGAAGCGACCGAACAGCACAGCCGGCTTAAGACGGTGGGTATCTTCGCCGATGCCGACCCTCAGTCATCCTGTCCCACTTGCGCGCAGGCGTTGCCCGACGACAAGGTGCCGCCGAGCAAAGCAGAACTGGAAGCGCGGCGGGACCAACTTGCTAGCCGCACCCGAGTGGTGGCCGAGGCGACGCCACGCCTGGACAGGGCCGTGACTTCACTCGAAGGCGAACTCGGCACAGTTCAACGCGAGCTGGACAGGAACCGAGGGCAGATGCAGGCGGTCCGCGTCGCCCAGGCGCAGGTCGCTGCAGCGGAGCAAGAGACCACCAAACGTGCCCACATTCTAGGAAGGATCAGCCTGTACGCCGAGAGCCTGCCAGATCTGCCCGATGCTACAGCTCTTGAGAGGAAGGCGGCGAGCCTGCGGGAGCAGTGCGACGCCCTTGGTCAGGAACTGAGCGACGAGGCCGTGCGGGAACGGATGCAATCGATCGGGTCGTTGCTCAGCCAGAACCTCAGTGCCTGGGCTCAAAGGCTCGACTTGGAGCACAAGGGGCCGGTGCGCCTTGACGACAGGAAGCTGATCCTTGTGACAGACACCCCGAACGGCCGGCCGGTCCCGATGTCCGAGACTGGGAGCGGCGAGAACTGGGTCGGCTACCACGTCTTGGCTCACCTGGCCTTGCATCATTTCTTCACCCAGCAGAGGCGGCCAGTACCTCGCATCCTGTTCCTTGATCAGGCATCTCAGATCGGCTACCCACCCGACCGGGCGATCAATCCCACAGCGGCCGACGACGAGCATCAGCGACTGGTTCGGCTGTTCAAGCTCATCTTCGACGTTGCGGGCGAACTTGCACCGCACTTACAGATCGTGATGACCGAACACGCCGACCTCGCGGAAGGCTGGTATCAGACCGCCGTCGTCGAGCGTTGGCGAAACGGCGCGGCGTTGATTCCAGCCGACTGGGACACGTCCACTGCGGAATAGCTGACTCGGGCTCCATTGCCGTCCAAGCGCCCCTTCTGACCGGGGGGCCGGCGCGGCCACCTTCGCAGCCTGTTTCAGCGGCTGACCTTCGAGCCAGAGGGACCTCACTGGGCCACCTCAGGCACACCGCGAATCGGCCCGCCCGGAGGGGCGAGCCCAACTATTGCGACCCCAGCGGGATTCGAACCCGCGTTCACGCCTTGAAAGGGCGTTGTCCTGGGCCGGGCTAGACGATGGGGTCCCGGACTTGGTAGCGACGAGATATTTGGTTTTTCGGGCGGTGAGCGGTGAGCCCAGCAGGGGTCGAACCTGCGACCTACGGATTAAAAGTCCGCAGCTCTACCAGCTGAGCTATGGGCTCGGAATGTTGTGGCTCCCTTGCGGCGTGGAACCGGGCAGGGGCGAGTTTGTAGCACGGGTGGGCCCTTGGCCCGAGGCGAAAAATCGTGGATTCGTGTAAGAAGGGGGTGGGGGCAAAAAACCGGGATGAAACGGCCGGTTACGGTGTCGATCGCGGGGCAGACGTACACCCTGCGCTCCGACGCGGACGATGCGGCCGTGCGGGCGTTGGCGGCTTATGTCGACAAACGCTTTCGCGAGGTCCAGAAGTCCTCGCGGGCGGCTGACACGCAGGCGCTCGCCATCCTGACCGCCCTCCGCCTCGCCGAAGAGCTGCACGCCGAGCGCGCCGAGACGGCCGAGCTCAAGCGGCTCATTCGCGAAAAAGGCCGGGCGCTTCTGCGCTTTCTCGAGACTGAGGGCGGGGTATAGTCGGCGCGTCGTTGGCGGAATGCCCCTCTCCTCTGCGGAGCTTCTCGAAGAAAAACGCGCCCTTCGGCGGTCGATGCGTGCGGCCCGGCAGGCCCAGACGCCGGAGGCGCGGTTGCGTGCAGGGCAGGCAGCCGGTCTTGCGCTGGAAGCTCTGCCCGAGGTGGCGGCAGCTCGTGTGATCGCGGCTTTCATGCCGATTGCCTTCGAGATCGACGTCGGCGAGACGCTCGGGCGCCGCATCGCCGCGGGCGCGACTGTTGTCTACCCGCGAGTCACGGCGGCAGGGGTGCCGCGGATGCGATTTGCGGCTCTCGACCCCCCGGGCAATCTCGAGCAACTCGTTCCGGGCGCTTTCGGTATTCTCGAGCCACCGGTCACCTGCCCCGAGATCCCCATCGAGGAGATCGACGTGGTCGTCATGCCGGGTCTGGCGTTCGATACGTCGGGGCAGCGCCTCGGCTACGGCGGGGGGTACTACGACGAGGTGGCGGCGAGGCTGCGGGCGGCGGGGCGGGGGTTCCTGGTGGGGGTGGGGTTCGATTTCCAGCTTTGCGCAAATGTTCCAGCGGGCGAGGGCGACGTCACCATCGATTGTGTGGTGACCGACGCGCGCGTGGTTCGCTGTTCGATCCGCTGACAGTGAAGGCCCAAGTTCAATGACCCCAACCGTGATCATCGTGATCCTGGCCGTGGCAGCCGCAGCCGGGTTGATTGCCTTCTTCGTGGGGCGCGCGTCGAAGGGCGCGGCGGTCCCGCAGAGCGAAGAAGAGCGGCAGCGCATCCTCAACACCGCCCGCAGCGAGGCCGACGCCGTCAAACGCGAGGCCGCGATCGTGGCCAAGGAGACGGCGCACAAGGTGCGGCAGGAGGCCGAGGCGGAGATCCGCGCGCGCCGTCAGGAGCTAGAAGCCAAGGCGGCGGAGCTGGCCGCGCGCACGCAAGCGCTGGATCGACAAGAGCGCGACATCGGCGGCGAGCGCGACGAGATCGGCCGCAAGGAAAAGCAGCTGTCGAGTCGCGAGCAGGCGGCCGAGGCAGCGGCGCGGGCGGCGGCGGCGCAGGCGGCAGAGGCCAAGGCGCGGCTCGAAAAGACCGCGGGGCTGTCGGCGGCGGAAGCGCGCAAGCAGCTCGAGGACGAGGTGCGCGAGGAGGTCAGGCGCTCGGCCGCTTCCGACGTGAAGAAGATCGAAGACGACGCCAAGGCGGAAGCCGCCGAACGGGCGCGCGTCGTGATCTCGGCGGCGGTGCAGCGCTATGCCAGCGAGTACGTCGTCGAGCGGACCGTGGCGGTGGTGCCGTTGCCTTCGGACGACATGAAGGGGCGAATCATCGGGCGCGAAGGCCGCAACATTCGCGCGCTCGAGGCGGCCACCGGCATCGATCTCATCATCGACGACACGCCCGAGGCGGTCGTCATCTCTTGCTTCAACCCGGTGAGGCGCGAGATCGCGCGTCTGGCGCTCACGCGGCTCATCGCCGATGGGCGTATCCATCCTTCGCGCATCGAGGAGATGGTGGAAAAGGCGACCGAGGAGGTCGAGCGTCAGTGCCAGGAGGCCGGCGAGCAGGCGGTCTTCGACCTTCAGATCGGCCGGCTGCACCCCGAGCTGGTCAAGACCATTGGCAAGCTCAAGTTCCGGGCGAGCAACGCGCAGAACCTGCTGCAGCACTCGATCGAGGTCGCGTTTCTCGCGGGCGCGATGGCCGCGGAGATCGGCCTGCCGGTGAAGCTCGCGCGGCGGGCGGGGCTGCTGCACGACCTTGGCAAGGCCGTCGATCAGGAGGCCGAAGGGTCCCATTCGATCGTCGGGGCGCAGCTGGCGCGCAAGCACGGCGAATCGCCCTCGGTCGTGCACGCGATCGAGGCTCATCACGGCGATGTCGCGGCGACCGAGGCGCTGGCCCACATCGTCGATGCCGCCAACGTGCTGTCGGGGCAGCGACCGGGCGCCCGGCGCGAAATGCTCGAGAGTTACGTACAGCGCCTCGGCGATCTCGAGAAGATCGCGACCAGCTTTGCCGGCGTGGAGAAGGCTTTCGCGATCCAGGCCGGCCGCGAGGTGCGCGTCCTGGTCGAGAACTCCAACGTCAGCGACGAGCAGGCGCGGACGCTTTCACGTGATATCGCCCGCCGGGTCGAGACCGAGCTGGCGTTCCCGGGTCAGATTCGTGTGGCGGTCGTGCGCGAGACCCGCGCCACCGACTACGCGAAGTAGCGCGCGCGCCCGACCGGCATCAGACTGAGCGCCTTGCCGCCGCCACTTCCGAACATCCAACCACCGCCGCCACGCGGATGGGCCCGCCTGCGCGGCAGCTTCTCGCAGACCGGCAAGACCCTGCGTCTGGTCTGGCGGTCGTCGCCGTGGGGAACCACCGGGCTTGCGCTCCTGACGGTGATCTCGGCAGCGCTCGCGCCGGCGATCGCCTACGTCGGCAAGTTGATCGTCGACGAGGTGGTGGCGGCGCGGGCCGCGGGCGTGCCGCTCGTCGGCTCGACCTGGGCACAGGCGATGTCGAGCCGAGCTGTCGCCCTGGTCGGACTCGAGCTCGGCTTCATCGTCGCGTCGGCGCTGTGCGAGCGGGCGCTGGGCTTGGTGCGGCAGCTGGTCGGCGCGCGCCTCGGGATCGACGTCAACGTCATGATCCTGGAAAAGGCGCTGCAGCTGTCGCTGGTGCACTTCGAGGATTCCGAGTTCTACGACAAGCTCACGCGGGCGCGGCGGGAAGCTTCGAGCCGGCCGCTGGGCCTGGTGCAACAGAACTTCCAGGCGCTGCGAAACGTCCTGACCATGGCGGGCTACATCGCGCTCCTGTCGAGCTTTTCGCCCTGGCTAGTGTTGGTCTTGTTGCTGGCGACGGTGCCCGCGTTTGCCTCGGAGGCGGCGTTCTCGAAGCGCGGTTTCCGCTTGCGCAACAAACGCGCGCCCGAAGCGCGACAGCTCAATTACCTGGAATACGTGATGGCCAACGACGAGCACGCCAAGGAGGTGAAGCTCTTCGGTCTCGGCTCGATGTTGATGGGGCGTTATCGCTCGCTGGCCGAACGCCTGTTCGCCGAGGATCGCGATCTCGCCATCAAGCGTACGGTTTGGGGCTTTTCCCTCTCGATGCTCTCGACCGTCGCGTTCTACAGCTGCTACGCGATCATCGCGCTGTCGACGGTGAAGGGATCGCTCTCGCTCGGGGACATGACCCTATATCTGGTGGCGTTCCGACAGGGGCAGCAGAGCTTCCAGTCGATCTTGTCGGCGGTCGGCGGCATGTACGAGGACACGCTCTACATGTCGAACCTCTTCGATTACCTGTCGATTCCGGTAACGCAGGTTTTGCCGCCGCGCGATCCCGCCGCGGGCGAAGTGGTGAGGGCCGAACAGGGCATCCGCTTCGAGGATGTTTCGTTTCGCTACCCGGGCGCCAAGACCTTCGCGCTCGAAGGCATCAACCTGTTCATCCCGCGCGGGCAGAGCCTGGCGCTGGTGGGACAGAACGGCGCGGGCAAGACCACGTTCATCAAGTTGCTCACGCGTCTTTATCAACCGACCTCGGGCCGCGTGCTGCTCGACGGCCGCGATCTCACGACCTGGGACGACACTTCGTTGCGCAAACGCATCGGCGTCATCTTCCAGGACTTCGCGCAGTACTACTTCGTCCTGCGCGAAAACGTGGGCGTGGGCAGCGTCGAGCACATGGAAGACGTGCCCCGCATCGACAACGCCATCGAGCGCGGCGGCGCGCAGGAGCTGGTCGGCACCCTGGCCTCGGGCCTCGAGACGCAGCTCGGGCGCTGGTTCACGGGCGGCGTCGAGCTATCGGGCGGGCAGTGGCAGAAGGTCGCTCTGGCGCGCGCGTTCATGCGGCAAGAGGCCGACATCCTGGTGCTCGACGAGCCGACGGCCGCGCTCGACGCCGAGGCCGAACACGCGGTCTTTCAGCGCTTTCGCGAGCTATCGGAAGGGCGCACGACGATCGTCATCTCGCACCGGTTTCCCACCGTGCGCATGGCGGATCGGATCATCGTGGTGGAAAAGGGCCGCGTGATCGAAGAGGGCAACCACGACGTGCTGGTGGCCAAGGGCGGGCGTTACGCGCAGCTCTTCGCGCTGCAGGCGCAAGGCTATAGCTGAGCCTCGGCGCTCAGCGCAGGGCTTACGGTTGCCTGACGTCCGACTCGAGCATCTCGGGCTCGTCGTCGTAGTCCGAGATGATGATCTCGCGGCCGAGGGAATCGGTGGACGACGGGGTGAAGAAACCCTCGACCAGGTCGGCGACCTCTTCGTGAGACGTGCCGCGCTTGACCGTCGCCAGCGCGTAGACGACGTGGCCATCGTCGACCACGGCCATGAACCCGACCCGGCGTCCGTCCTCGACCGCCCAGAGATCCCAGGTCTCGCCTGCCTTCGTGCGTGTGACTCGGGTGGCGTAGAACGTGCGGGGATCGTGACGGGTGATCGGGGTGATTTTGGGATCGCGCGGCAAAGTAAGGCTCCGAAGCGCGCGAACCTAACACGATCGCCCCAGCAAGGGGCGCGAGGGGACGGCGGGCGACGGGACAAAGCGCTTGCCGCCACCCGGGCGCGTCGGCAGGCTGCAGAGGTGCACCTCGGGGGGCTGCGAGCTGGCTGTTGGTTGGGACTGATCGTGCTGGGTGGCTGCGCCACCGTGGCTCTGAGCGGCTGCGCGACCACCGCGCCGCCAGCGCCCCCCCCACCGGCACCGCCCCGAGCCGGCGTTTGTGCCTTCGTTGGTCCGACCCTGCAGCGTCGACAGGAGGTCGCCCTCTTTTCGCAGGGCGCGGATCCGTCGCGTGACCCCGCCTGTCGCATCGTCAATCCCGAGCGTGGCTACTTCGCCTTTCGCGATCTGCTTTCGCTCACCGATCTGTCGGACCTGCGCGGGCTGGGGGTTTCGGTCATCTATGGGCAGGCGCTGCTGGCCGACTATCGCGATCGGGCGCTCGATGCGGCGGTGCTGCGCAAGCTCGGCACGTCGTTCACCCTGATCCGGCGCGCCGGGCTGAAGGTGCTGCCGCGGTTCTATTACGCCGCTGACGACAAGGCGGCGGACGCACGTCCCAGCCGCGCACTCGAGCACATCCGGGCGCTCACCCCGCTTTTGCGCGAGAACGCCGACGTCATCGCGGCGCTGCACGCGGGCTTCATCGGGGCGTGGGGCGAATGGCACCCGGACGATCGCGCGTCGCTGCCCGAGCGCAAACGCGTGCTCGAGGCCCTGCTCGAGGCGTTGCCGGCCAACCGGATGATTCTCGTGCGGCGGCCCTTCTACAAACAGGTCGCGTTCGGCGGTCCCCTCGATCTGGCCCGCGCTTTCGCCGACAGCCCGCTGGCGCGCCTCGGGCACCTCAACGACTGCTTCTTGGCCAGCGAGGACGATCAAGGCACTTACCGCGCGCCGGGTGAGGCGGCTTACGCCGTGAACGATTCGCGCTTCGTCGCGGTGGGCGGCGAGACCTGCAAGGTCAACCCGCCGCGCAGTGAGTGCCCGACCGCGCTGACCGAGCTCGAGCGGCACCACTTCACGTTCCTGAACCGCGACTATCACGCCGACGTGCTGGCGGGCTGGCGCGAGGGCGGCTGCGACGACACGGTGGCCTGTCGCTTGGGGTATCGCTTGGCGGTGACCGCGCACGAGGCGCCGACCACGGTGCAGCCCGGCGGAACGCTCTCGCTGGGACTCACCTGGGTCAATGATGGCTATGCCCGACCGGTAAACCCGCGGCCGTTCTTTCTGGTCCTGCGCGGCGATCGAGGCACCGTCGAGCTGACGACTCGCTTCGACATTCGCGGCGTCGAGCCATCGGCGCCCCGTCCCTCGTGCGTCGAGGCGGCGCTGCCCGGCGATCTGACGGGCGGCAAGATGCAGATCGGCCTCTGGCTGCCGGATGAGAGCGAGGCGCTTCGCCACGATCCGCGCTACGCGATCCGCCTGCTGGGCACGGCGTTCGACGAAGCGACAGGGATCAACTGGCTCGATGCCGAGGTGGACG
>JANNNO010000046.1:0-18483 GCA_031398585.1 Myxococcales bacterium
GGCAGACTCAGCGGATGGCGCGGCGGCGAGGGCAGCCTCGACCGCGGCGATGGCCTCGGCCTTGACCGCTTTGTCGCTCTTGGCCGCACCAGCTCCGCACGCCATGCTGACTCGCACCGTGGTCTCGTCGACCGCGATCGCGGCCGCGCCGCCGCAGGTCACGCCCGCGGGCATCGGGATCTCCAGCTTGGCGTAGGTGGCGCGCGGGTAGGCGCGAATGGTCCGGGCACCTTCACCGAAGCTCCGCTTGCCGCTGCCGACGACGGCGCTGTCGACGTAGATGACGAGGTTGCGACCGTCGACCTTGGCCCGTATGTCTTCCCGGAAGACCGGCAGCGACGTGAAGATTTCGGTCGAAAGCCGTCCGTCGGCGAAGTCGAGCGATGCGTCCTCGATGGTCGGAAGATCCTCGCCCCCTGGGGCGGCCTCGGCGGCGCCTCCCGTCAGGGTTGGGGCGGCCAGCAACAACACGAGGGCGGTCTTCGTCAGGATCATGGCGATCTCCTTCAGCGCAGGCGAGCGATGCGCTCGGCGGGACTCACGATGTCGGTGATGCGGATGCCGAACTTGTCGTTGACGACGACGGCCTCGCCTCTGGCGACCAACCGGTCGTTGACCAGGATGTCGAGTGGTTCACCCGCGACCTTGTCGAGCTCGATGACCGAACCTGGCCCGAGGGCGAGCAGCTCCTGGATGGACATGCGCGTGCGGCCGAGCTCGACCGACAACTCGAGCGGAACGTCGAGTAGCAGGTCGATGCGCCGGCTCTGTGCGGCGGAGGCTCCGGAGGTCTGTTCGTTGTCGTCCATGTGACTCGTCGTTGTTGGTTGGCGGGCTAGTGGGCCTGGCGCGAGGACTGCCCTGGCTTACGTGCAAGGTTGCGGCCACGTTCGGGCGGCGGCGCCGGCTTGATCTTTTCTGGCTCGTCCGGCCAGTTGCCGATGGCGTGATCGATCGCGACGGCGAGGCTCCCCGACACCACACGCGGGCGGCCAGTGGTCTTGGGGCGTCCTTCGACGAGCACGGGCATGGGATCCGTCTCGTTCGAGGTCAGCTGCAGCACGGCACCTGTCTCGAGCGAGAGGAGCTCCGAGAGGTTGAGGGTGCGACGGCCGACCTCGACCCGCAGGGCGACCTCGACCTGCTCGAGCTCGTGGGCGAAGGCTGCCGAGAAGCGATCGTCGCCGTCCCCTTCGCCGCCCATGCGGGGGGGTGAGGCGAGCAGCTTCTTGGCCGGCTCGACCGCGGCGTAAGGGATGACGACCTGCAGGCGGCCGGTCATCGTGCCGGAAAGCTCGAAAGGGCAGAGGATCGCGACATCGCTCGGCGCCGCGATGACCGCCATGCGTGGATCGGACTCGACGCGCAGGACCTCTGGCGAAAACGGCAGCACTTCCGCCCACGCCTCCGCCATCGAATCGGCGATGAAGGTGAGCAGGTGTCGCAGCACGATCCGCTCGACGTTGGTGAGATCCAGTCGCTCGAGCTGGCCACTGCGATTTTCCGGGCGCGCCTTCTTGTCACCCATCGCGCCGGCGAGCAGCGCTTGCGACAGCTGCCCTTCGATCATGATGGCGGCCAGTCCGTGACCCGCACCCAGCGAAAGGATCGCCACGGTCATCGGGGGCTGCAGCAGCGACTGCACGTCGGCGAACTTCAACAATGTGGCCGGACCGGGGCTGGTGCGCGCCTCGAGGCGCAGGCGGCCCGAAAGAGCCCGACCGAAGAGATGCGCGATCCGCTCGTTGATCGCATCGAGCGTCGGCATCTGACCGCGAATGATGCGGTCCTGGCTGGTCAGGTCATAAGGAACGACAGGAATGCTGGCGGCTTCGTCTCCCCCCAGACCAGGCGCCACGCGGCCATCCTGGATGGCCTGCATGAGCGCTTCGACTTCACTTGCGTCGAGGGGTGACGACATCGATCGGTCCGGTTACTGAACGATGAAGTCGGTGATGAAGAGGTTCTTGATGCGCCGGCCAGGCACGAGCTCGTCGATCTTCTTGACCAGCGTCGCTTTGGTCCGCTCCATCGCTTCGCTGCCGCGCAGCTCGTCGAGCGTTCGGTCGGCGAAATAGGCGATGACGAGATCGCGGATGTGCGGCATGTGCGCCGTGATCGCGTTCTTGTCGTCCTCCGTGGCCACCTCGACGTCGAACGCGAGCCGCACGTAGCGGTCTTGGTCGACGGTTTTCAGCTGAATGACGAAGTTCTCGAGCTTGAGGATCGGGCCGGGGGGCTTGAACGCCATGCCCTTGGCAGCGCCTTCGCCTTCTTTGCCCTCACCGTGGCCTTCGCCTTCGCCCTCTTTGCCTTCGGCTTTGTGCTCGCCTTTCGGATCGTCGCCGTGCTCGTCCGCGGGGGCGACGGCAGGGCGCTTGATCAGAAAGAAGAGGACCGCGCCGATCAACAGGGTGTTGATCAGCAGCAGCAACGGGAGCAGCTTGCTGCCTCCGCCCTTCTTCTTCGGCGCGTCGGTTTCAGCCTGCTCTTCGGGTTCCTTCTCTTCACTCATGGCGCAGGCAAGTGGAACGCAAGCGTCGTGCCGGGGCGTTTCGCGTGATTTGCCGCGATTCGCGTCAGGCAGCTGACGCCGCTTGCCGCTTTTGCCGTCACGTTGGTGGCACCGAAGCCAGCTTCATGCCGATTTCTCGGGCTCGCCGCTGACTCGTACGTCGGCATGCTGGTTGCGTAGCGATCACGCGTGGACCACGCCCTCAAGACGCGCCTCGAACGCTGCACGACCTTGCCTACATTGCCCTCGGTGGCGTTGAAGGTGCTCGATCTCTGCCAGCGCGAGAATCTCGATCTTCCCGAGATCGCCAAGGTGATCACCAACGATCCCGCGCTGGCGGCGAAGATGTTGAAGACCGTGAACTCGCCCGCGTTCGCGCTCCGTCAGGAGGTCCGCACGCTGAGCCACGCGGTCATGCTCCTCGGGGTGAACTCGGTCCGGACGCTCGTTCTGTCGTTCTCGCTCTTGCGGGACGTGCGCAAAGGGCAGCGGGCGGCGCTGGCGGCTTACTGGAAGCGTTCGGTCCTCTCGGGGCTCTGCGCACGCGAGATCGCGACGGCGCTGAAGTTCCCGTATCGCGAGGAGGCCTTCTTGGCGGCGCTGCTGGAAGACATCGGCGTGCTGGCGTTCCGACAACTCGGCGATGCGGTCTACAACGATCTGCTCGAGAACGCCGCCTGGGATCACGATCGTCTGATCGCGGGTGAGCACGCAGCGTTCGATTGTGATCACGCCGAGGTCGGCGCCTGGCTGGTGGCGCGCTGGCGTTTGCCCGAACGGTTCGTGCACGCGGTGGGCTTTTCGCACAAGCCTTGGCGCTTCGACGGCGATCCCAAGGGCGACATGAACACGCTGGTGAAGATCGCGGCGCTGGCGGGACCCGTCGCCGACATCTGGATCCGTCCCGATGCGAGCGGCGCCGCTCAGCGGGCCCACATCGAGGCGGCCAAGATCTTCCGCGGGCAAAATCTCGCGCTCGAGGAGATCGTCAAGAACGTCGCTACGGCATTGCCCGAGATCGCCAGCCTGTTCGAGATCGATCTCGGCACCGTGCAACAGATCAAGGACGTCCTGGGCGAGGCGCAAGAGGCGCTGGTCGTGGCCACCGTGGAGGGGCCGCGCGCGCGTCCGCCGGTGGTGCCGCAACCGCTGCCCCCGCGCAAGGTCCCCGAGCGCGACACCGTGACCGATCTCGCGACAGGTCCGGCGGGCTTCGTTTATCTGGAACAGCAATTCGCTGCGGCGATCGTCGCGGATCTCCCCCTCAGTGTGGTGATCGGCGAGGTCGACGGATGGTCAGCGTTGACCAAACGCCTGGGTGACGTCGGCACCGCCGCTCTTCTCAAAGCCCTCGCGCCCCACATCTCGAGCCGTCTGAGAAAGAAGGATGTCGTCGCCCGCAACAGCGACAGCGACTTCATGTTCATCTTGCCCGAGACCAACGCCGACGGCGCCGAGGTCGTGGCCGAACGCGCACGCGCCCTCATCGCCGAGCAGCAGTTCGCTTCGGTCGGCGACAAGGTCACCCTATCGTTCGGCTGTGCGACTTACACGGTCGGCACCTGCGGCAGCGCCGCCGAGCTCGTGGGCCTTGCCGATCGTGCGCTCTACGCCGCCAAGGCAGCGGGCGGAAATCGCTGCGCCAGCGCCGACAAGATCGGCGACAAGATAGCGGCTGCCGCGCGCTCGACTGCCGGTTGAACCCGCGAGCGAAAACGATCAGAACCCGTAACCGCGCGAGCGACGGACGAAGCCCGGGCCGGGTGGGGTCTCGATCGCGCCCAGGAATCGTGGGGGCGGCGGCGGTGGTTCAGGCGGTGGGGGCAGGCCTTCGATGCGGCGGGCGCAGAGGTTCATTGCCATCTTCACCGCCGGCACATTCACGCCCTGGAAGGCGAGAGCGCAGATCACGCCATCGTTGAGCGGACGCAAGAAGAGCAAGTAGTCGGTGTAGCGAATCACCGCCGAATCGAGATCCTCGCCGGCGTATCCCAGCGTGTCGCGCAATCGCAGCGCGCGCGGCGCTACCTCACCGAGCACGTCGTCACCGAACACCGGCGGCATGTCCCGCGCGAGCAGGCGGCCCATATCCGAGATGACGAAGCTGCCCGCAATCCCGGGAACGTCACGCAGCGCTGCCAGCGGACCCGGATCCGGATGGGCTGGGCCTCCGGGGCGCCCAGGCGGCATCACGTGAGCACCTCGCGCCGAAGATCGTCGAGTGCGGCGGGATCACGTTCGCGTCGGGCGAGCAGCTTTCCGTCGTTGCCACGCCCGATGAGCAGTTGCTCGGGACCGTAGCTCACCTCGAGCGCGCAGAACCTGTCGAAGCCGAGGAAGCCGCCGATGAGCTCCGCCATGTGAGCCGCGTACGATGCGGCCTCGGGCAGCCCCTGCACCTCGGAGCCCGCAAGTAGCTGGCCGCCGGGTGCTAGGACCACGGTCGAAGGGCGCACGGGAGCCTGACGGGCGGGAGGGCGGGGCGCACTGGTGGGGGTCAGCCACGCTGGGTCGACGGCGTCGGGTCCGGCGACCTCCAGCAGCACCTCCAACCACGGGCGGGGAATCGATTCGTGCGCAGGCCAGCCACCGGTCCCGCTCTCCACCGAGCCCGACCGCCACGCGAGCATCTCGCTCAGCGCCGCGGCGCCCACGGTGATCGCGGTGGCGGCGTGCACGAGGTTGCCACCGCGAAAATAGAGGTAGCCCGACTGCCCCCGGCTCGAGACACGTAAGATTCGCTGCCCGCCGCGCAGGCATTCCAGGCGCACGATTTCGGGCAGCGAGATGCCGCCGAGTCGCGCCACGAACCCGCCCTCATGAGGCGCAGGTCCAGTCGCGGCGGCGCTGCCGTCACCCGCGGGGTCTTGGGGTTTCGAAGTCATTTCGACGTCTTCCGGACCTGGAGGGGCGCTCGAGAAGCCGTCCCGCACCGCAGAAACTACCTTTGTCGCGGTTCTCCCGCCCCTTTTCCCGGACGATTGTGGGCGACGTTTTCGTTTCGAAAAGCGCGAAGGGTGCGCAAGGTCACGCGTGGTGGCCGATTCGGGCCACGAGGTCATCGCCGAGGACAGCGGGCGCGCGGCCGCCCATCTCCCCGTAGGCAGGCACGAATCCGGCCCTGCTTGCTTCCTGTGTCCCTGCGCGCGCGCCCCTGCTACTTTACCGGCCCCTTCGGATGGACGACCAGACTTACGCCCGCGCGCGCGCCGAGATCGCCTCTCGCCGCACCTTCGCCATCATCGCGCACCCGGACGCCGGGAAGACCACGATGACGGAAAAGCTCCTGCTTTACGGCGGAGCCCTGCACCTCGCCGGTTCGGTGAGGCGTAAGGCGGGCGGGCGCGCCGTTACCAGCGACTGGATGGAGATCGAACGTCAACGTGGCATCTCGGTCTCGTCGAGCGTGCTGCAGTTCGATTACGCCGGCTGCCGGATGAACCTACTCGATACGCCCGGCCACAACGACTTCTCCGAGGACACCTACCGGACGCTCGCGGCGGCCGACACCGCGATCATGCTCATCGATTGCGTCAAGGGCGTCGAGCCGCAGACGATCAAACTCTTTCAAGTCTGTCGGATGCGAAACATCCCGATCGTCACGTTCATCAACAAGATGGACCGGCCTGGAAAAGATCCGTTCGACCTGATGGACGAGATCGAACGTGTGCTCGGCGTTCCCTGTACGCCGGCGAACTGGCCCGTCGGGCAGGGCAGCGATTTTACCGGTGTCTACGATCGCAACTCGGAACGTCTGCTGATCTTCGATCGCGGCGAGCGGGGCGGACAGCGGCGCGTGCCGATGCGGGATACGACCTGGGACGACGAAGAGCTGCTCGCAACGATGGGCGCCGAGAAGGTCGCGCGCACCCGCGAAGAGCTGTCGCTGGTCGAGACGGCCGGCAATGCCTACGACGAAGAGCGTTTTCGCAAAGGCGAGGTGACGCCGGTCTTCTTCGGAAGCGCGATGAACAACTTCGGCCTCGAGCCGTTCCTCGATTACTTCGTCAAGCTGGCGCAACCGCCGCGCCCGCGTGTGACCTCGATTGGCAAGCTCGAGCCGGATGGCCCCGAGCTGACCGGCTTCGTCTTCAAGATCCAGGCGAACATGGACCCGCAGCACCGGGATCGCATCGCGTTTCTACGCTTGTGCTCGGGCAAGTTCGTGCGGGGCATGGACGTCAAACACGTGCGCACAGGCAAGACGCTGTCGCTCACGCGTCCCGTGCAATTCATGGCGCAGGAACGCACGGTGGTCGACGAGGCCTACTCGGGCGACATCCTCGGTGTGTGGGACCCGGGCATTCTTCGCATCGGCGATTCCATCAGCGAACAGACCACCGTCGAGTTCGAAGGCATCCCGCGCTTTTCGCCCGAGCACTTCGTGCGTGTGCGCCTCAACGATCCGTTGAAGCGCAAGCAGCTGAAAAAGGGGCTCGAACAGCTATCGGAAGAGGGGGCGGTGCAGCTCTTTTTCGACCGCACGCGTATGGATCGCGATCCGATCCTCGGCGCCGTCGGCGTGCTTCAGTTCGAGATCATCGAACACCGCATGCTCGGCGAATACCGCGTGAAAATGGGCTTCGACCGCCTCCCTTTCCGTTTTGCCCGCTGGATCGAGGCCGACGACGTCGATCTCGACAAATTCGAGCTCGGCGGCCGCCAGACCTGCGTCACCGACGTAGAAGGCCGCCCCCTTCTCCTCTTCGAAAACGAATGGCTCATGCGCCGCGCAGAAGAAGAGAACCCCAAGATCAAATTCATCGCCGCCGTCCAACCCGGCCGCTCCAGCCGCGGCAACACCTAACCGTCGCGCAGCCCGCCGCCCTCTGCTCTTCACCTCGCCCCGCGAAGGCGGGGAGAGCTCGGCGCGCCACCGGCGCGCCGGGTGAGGGGCCGTCGGCAGCAACACCATCTACGGATACCCATAACCCCCAGACGCCGCCGCCCCCGCCGCCCGGTAATACAAATACACGGCCGTATACGGCACGGCGGCCTCCTCCCCGATGTTCGCCGCCGCACACCCGCCGTCCGGCGCGATGCCACCGATGGTATCGATGCGGTTGATGAACGCCGTGCCTCCGAGTCCACCTGGCGCGGACGGGGTCGCCGACAGCAGCAGCCAGGGAATGGACTGCGCGACGGGCGAGGGGGCCTCCGACATCTTCTTGCCCACCACCGCGCTGCCGTCGTTCGTCAGCTGCCAGGTGGGGCCGCCGAAGTGTGTGCCGACCAACACGCAATTGTCGTCGTAGAGCTTGGCTTCGGGCGCCTTGAAGGTCCAAGCGGGGCCGGCGGCACCCATCTGGCAGGTGTATTTCTGCGTGCCGACTGCGTACGTGCGCAAGGTGAGCTGCGCCCCCGAAGGCGGCGCGATCCCCGCAGGCATGCTGGGGGCAGCCAGCGGCGACTTCGCCGGGCAGTTCACACCCTCTGCTGGCGTGCTCGCGGGCGGCATGCCTGCGGACGGCGTGCCGGTGGGCGACATGCCCGCGGCTGGCGTGCCCTCGGCTGCCGTCGGCGCCATCGGATCGTCCTCGGCTCCGCAGGCCGCGAGGCCCCCCGTGCACAGGCCCACGAACGCCGTCATCATCACGAAACGTCTGCTGTCGCTCATCGCTGACTCCTTGGATCGATCGAGAGGCCGGCGCGCATCGGGGAGCATCCCCGCCTGCATTCATCCAGGCCTGCCGTGAGTACGAGCGCCGCCCGGCCTGGTTTCCGAAAACTCACAGCTGCCTGTTCCTCGCCGACTCTTTCGGCGGCTCCTCGGCACCTCTTGCCGCTGCGCTCGTGGCGTGCCTAACTGCTCGCGATGAGCCCACCGTCCGGACCTTCCACGAACTCCGCCCCGCCGTTGCGCGAAGGTGGCCGCGTTCTCGTCGATCAACTGAAGCTGCACGGGGCCGAGCGCATCTTCGGAGTCCCGGGCGAATCCTTCTTGCCCGTGCTCGATGCCCTCTGCGACGTCGATCTGCCCTTCGTCACGTGCCGCCACGAAGGAGGCGCCGCGATGATGGCCGAGGCGGTCGGCAAGCTCACCAATCGCCCCGGCATCTGCTTCGTCACCCGCGGCCCGGGGGCGACCAACGCCAGCGCTGGCGTTCACATCGCGCACCAGGACTCCTCGCCGATGATCCTCTTCATCGGCCAGGTCGGTCGCAGCGCCCTCGATCGCGAGGCCTTTCAAGAGGTCGAGTTCCGCCTCATGTTCGCGCCGCTCTGCAAATGGGTGGCTCAGATCGAACGCGCCGACCGCATTCCCGAGTACATCGCGCGCGCCTTTTCCGTCGCGACCTCCGGCCGCCCCGGCCCTGTGGTCCTCGCCCTCCCGGAAGATGTCCTGTCCGAGAAGATCGCCGTTGCCGATGCTCCCCCTTACCGCAGCGTCGCCGCGCAGGCGACGACCGACGCGGTCGAGGCGACCCGCTTGCTCCTGCGCGCGGCACGTCGCCCGCTCGCCATCGTCGGTGGGGGCGGCTGGACACCAGAAGCCTCCGAACACCTGGCCGCATTTGCCGACGCTCACGAGCTCCCCGTGGTCGCATCGTTTCGTTGTCAGGACTTCCTCGACAACAATCACCCTCGCTACGTCGGCGATCTCGGCCTGGCCCCCAATCCGGCTCTCGCCGAACGGGTCCGCACCGCCGATTTTCTCCTCCTCGCTGGCGCCCGCATGGGCGAGGCGAGCTCACGCAATTACACCCTGCTCGACGTGCCCAAGCCCAAACAGGTGCTGGTGCACGTCTATCCGGATCCGGCCGAGCTCGGTCGGGTCTACCAGCCGGATCTCGCGATCAACGCGAGCGCACCGTCATTCTTTGCCGCCGCCGCCGGTGCCTCGTCCGCGCCCTCGCCGACGCCTGCGCCCTGGCGCGAATGGGCCGAGAAGGCTCGCGCGGACTATCTCGCGTGGGGCAAGCCGCTTCCGGCGGCAGGTCCCATCAACGTCGCCGAGATCGTTGCCTGGCTGCGCGACAACCTGCCCGAAGACGCCATCGTCACCAACGGGGCCGGCAATTACACCGTCTGGGTTCATCGTTATCACCGCTACCGCCGCTACCGGACCCAGCTTGGGCCCACGTCAGGATCCATGGGCTACGGGTTACCAGCCGCGGTTGCCGCCAGCTTGCACCATCCGGATCGCACGGTGGTCTGCTTCGCCGGCGACGGCTGCTTTCTCATGCAAGGGCAAGAGCTGGCCACGGCGATGCAGTACGGATCCAAGCCGATCATCGTTGTCATCGACAACGGAAGTCTCGCCACCATCCGCACTCACCAGGAACGTCGCTACCCCGGCCGCGTGAGCGCAACTGACCTCGTGAATCCGGACTTCGTCGCCCTGGCGCGCGCGTTTGGTGCCCACGCCGAAGCCGTCACGCGCACCGAGGACTTTCCCGCGGCCTTTCACCGCGCTAAGGCCTCCAATCGCGCGTCGCTGTTGTCGCTCAAGCTCGATATCGAACAGCTCACGGCTTCGGCCACGCTTTCGCAGATCCGGCAGAGCGCGCGGAAGTAGCGCTGAACTCCCCTCACCCGCTGGGCCCCTGCGGGCCCCAGCGACCTCTCCCCCTTTCGGGGCCCTTTCGGGGGCGAGGTGAAGAGCGGAGTCGGAGTTCAGCGGCGTGCGCTAAGGCGATCTACTTGAAGGCCATGGGGAGGCAGGCGAGGCGGGGGCCTGCGACGCCGCCTTTTCCGGTCGGCATCGCGTGCACGATGATCGACTTGGCCTTGTCGGAAGCGGGGAGCCACTTCACCGTCGCGAAGGCCCGGGCAGCGCCCTTGTCATCGGTCATGAAGTCGAGCCAGGCTTCGTTGTCCTTGTTGGCGTACTTCTCGTCGGTCGCCATGCCGCCCTCGGGGAAGGCTTCGTGCTGATAGTGCCCGCCGCCCTTCATGCCGTCGGGACCGTCGTCGCAGGCTTTGATGTGCAGGTGAGCCCCGTGCGCTGCCTTCGCAGGCATGCCTCTGACCGTCAGCTCGAGTGTCATCTGTCCCGCCGGTGCCTCGGTCGCCTTGGCCGACCCTGAAATGCCCTTCGCGGGGTTCTCGCCCGTGGCGACCGGGAAGACGACGAACGCGCCGCTGCTCTCCCCGATGACCTTCGCTTCGGGCAACGCCCCCGGTTCACAACCAAGACCAAGGCCTCCGGACAGCATCGTCAATCCAATCGCGAAACTCTGTGCGCGCATGATCAATCTCCTCTTACGTGTCGGTGCGTTCATCGCGGTGCTGGCTGCCAGCTGCCGCTCTCATCTACGGGACGACAAGGCAGTGGTTTCAAGGGAACGTGGCGATGTCGTTTTGTTCTCACATGCGTTGATTCTCTCGCCTTGGCAACCGTAGTTTCTTGGCGCTCCCCGAGCCATTGACTCCGTCGAGTGCCGTCGAGCTCCGTGTTACGGTCGGGGCAGCTCGGCGGCGATCCGCAGGGCAGGGGGGTTCATGATTCTCGGGGCATGGCGCAGAAGCTGGTTGGCGTACATCTTCGACCGCGAGACGGGCCGCTGGCGCCGGCGGCTGGTCAAGCTTGGCGAACGCATCCCCGCCAGCGGCTTTGGCGCCATCGAGACCACGCGCGAGCATGGCCGCGTCTTCTTCGCCCTCTACCGCTTCGACGGTCGCATCGTCTTTCAGGCCGGTACTCGCCGTTTTGCCTTCGACGACCCCGCCGTCAACTGCAGCTTCCGCGTCGAGGCGGGCGGCCGTTCCTCTGAGTTCACCGTCGTGCAGTCGAACGAGGTCGCCTTCCGGTGCACCTATCGACACTGGTTTCGCCCGACCTCGCAGCGCCGCGATCCCCTGCACGAAAGCCTGAACTTCGAGGCGCAGCACTTTCTTGCTTACGTCGCCGGTCTGGTCCTGCCGATCTCCGACTTCGACACCTGGGAGGACGCCGCCCTGCCTCCGGTCAAGCCGATGACCGCCGAGGAGGCCCTGGCCGGTATCCCCGATCCGCCCAAAAGCGACTGAGTTCGCGAACCTTCCAACAGCTATCCTCGTCGTGGCGCTCCTGAGGCATGGACGGACGGCAGATGGATTTGACGGCGCTTCTGCGGGATCGAGACTGGCTGCGGCGCGTGGCCGCGGCCCTCACTCGAGATCCCGCGCTGGCCGAAGATCTGGTTCAGGAGACCTACCTGGCCGCGGTACGCCAGCCGCCGCTTGTCGCCAACAACGACGGACGGGGCTGGTTGGCGACCGTCTTGCGGCACCGCTTCGCCAGTTACCACCGGCGCTGGCGGCGGCGCGACCGGATCGCTCCCGGCGCGCTCGCCGGCACTGACACTCTGCCCGAGCTGCCCGACGCCGCGCCCGACCCCGAAGCCGTCGCCCTAAGGCTCGAACTCGGCCGGCAGGTCGCTGGTTTGGTGTTGGCCCTGCCGCTGCCACAGCGAGAAGCGCTCCTATTGTGCACGGTGGAAGGTCTGAGCTCGGCGGAGGCGGCCGCGCGGCTGGGCGTTCCCGCCGGTACCGTCAGGTGGCGCGTGAAAGAAGCGCTGGATCACCTACGCGCCGAGCTCGACCGAGGGCATGGCGATCGCAAGATCTGGCGCGCGCTGCTGCTGCCCCTGGCGCTGCCGCTCGCACGCGACGCCGCGCCCATCGCAGGCCGAGTTCCACCCGCCATCCGCACCGCGCGCCTCGGTGTCGGAATCGGCGCCGCCGCTATCGGCCTCGTCGCCATCGTCGCTCTCTTCGTGACGACCAGCACATCCGGCGATCGCGTCTTTCCGAAAGTCGCGAGCCGCGCATCTGGCATCGTCGCTGCCATCGCCACGGAGCGACCTGTGCGTCGAGCCGAGGCACTCGCAACCATTCACGGCCGCGTGCTCGATGCCGAAGGCCGCCCCGTGCCCAAGGGCATCGTCAGCTACCTGCGCACGCCCAGACCACACGAACAGTCCTGGCTGTTCAGCACCCGCACCCCATACACCGTCGCCGATTTACAGGGCCGCTATCGCCTGATTGACGTCCCACCTGGGGTTTACACGCTCGCCGCCACGTCGGAGCGAGGAACCCCGATCAGCGCCAAGCGCGAGATCGCAGCTGGGCAAGACGTCCTCCTCGACCTGCACCAGGGAAAGGGGGGCGTGCGCCTTGCCGGTCGCATCGTCGATCACGCAGCGGGCGCGATCGCGGGCGGCGAGATCACCTTCGTTGCTCGTGGTCTCGTGCCCGGTGAGCCCTTCGTTCGCCTCCTGACCCTGGGCGACGAAAAGGGAAACTTCGCCGTACAGGTCACAGCCGACACGTACATGTTCATCACCCGCGCGCCCGGATACGCCCTTGGGCACGCCAGCCACGACGTGGTGGGTGCCATGGAGATCGCCCTGCCACTCACGCCCGAGGCGCTCATCTCGGGACGCATTCAGGTCGATGGCGCGCCTGCCGCGGGAGCCGAAGTCATGCTGCTGGCTTCGCGAGGTCGCTTCCAGTCGCCGCGCGCCGCAACCGTTGCTGACGACAAGGGTCAATTCACGTTCGATGGTCTCGAGGCCGGGACTTACCAGGTAACCGCGCGCGCCGGCCGATACAGCGGCCGCGCGCCCGAGATAGCCCTCGCCCTCGCAGAGCGCTCCGAGATCGCTCTGTCGCTCACACCCGGAATCGTCGTGCACGGCCGCGTGCGCGGGACCGATGGCAAGCCCGTGAAGGACGTTGCCATCGTGGCGACTCCCATCCCCGGGCCCGGTCAACCGTCGAACACCTTCCATGTCTCGGGAGACAGCGACGAGCAAGGTCGCTTCACGGTGGAAGGGCTGGCGCCCGTGCCCACGACGTTCCGCGCACATCACCCCGGCCATGCGCCGTTCATGCTCGATCTCACGCCGGCGGCCGACGCGCGCCTCGACGTCACATTGACCCCGGCTGCGATCCTAACGGGCATCGTGTTCGGCAGCGATGGGCGCCCTGTCGCCGACGCGCGGGTGCAGGCGCGGGTCCGCACGGCGCCGCAGCGGGGCGACGCCAACTGGCTGATCACCGATGCCGAAGGCCGTTTTCGCAGTGACAACCTTCCCGCTGGTCCGCTTCAAGTCGTCGCCTGGTCGCCAACCGAAGTGGCGTTTCGCGACGGGCTCGAGCTGGCCGGTGGCCGCGAGACCGAGGTTGCGCTGCGCCTGGCTCCCGGCGCGCGCGTGGCCGGCCAGGTGGTCGACGATGCCGGCAAGGCTGTGCCGCACATTCAGGTGCGATCGCAATCGCGCGCGCATCCTTTCTATTACGACTTCAACGGGCGCGCAGACGAGCAGGGACGTTTCGACGTCGGACCCTTTTTGCCCGGGACCGCGTCGGTGGTGGCTCTCGCCCCCGACAACACGACGTTGTGGTCGTCGCTCAAGCGTCCCGAACAGCAAGACGTGGCTGTCGTGGCCGGGCAGCGATTCACCGGCGCGCGACTCGTGGTGGCGGCGCGAACCGGTGAGATCGCTGGTTTTGTCAGCGCGCCCGACGGCTCGCCGCTGGCCGATGCCGAGGTCTTCACGATCCCGTTCAATCCCGCCCATCCCCCGCGTCGCGGTCAGTCCGCCAGCGAGCCCGCGACCATCACCGACGAAGCCGGACGGTTTCAGGTGAAGGGGCTGCGCGGGCCTCGACACGTGTTGTGGGCTGTGCACCCAGCCTATCCCGACGCTCGCCTCGACCAGGTCGCCGTGGGGACGCGCGACGTACGCGTGACGATGCCGCGGGGAGGTCGCCTCAGCGGAGTCGTCGTTGACTCGCGGGGTGTGCCCGTGACCGCCTACGACCTCTTGATCGTTGCCGCAGCCAAGGGTCCCGAAGACGCCCACCAGGCTGCGAACCGCCGCATGAATCGCGAGCGCCCGATTATCAAGGTCAACGATCCGACCGGGCGGTTCGGGGTGGACCGCGTGGCCGAAGGCCCGCACGAGATCGTGGTGCTGGTCCCTTCGTCGGGACTGATGGCGGCGCTTCCCTCGATCGACGTTGCCAGCCGCCCGCGCGAGCTTCGCCTGGTCGCAGCGCCCGCACTCGTGGCCCGCGGCCAGATCGTCGGCGAGGATGGTCAACCTCTCGCCGGCGAGGTCGGCGTGCTCGGTCTCGAAGGCTTCCGTCGCGAGAGGACCTCGCCCGATGGACGCTTCGAGCTGGCGGGGCTGCTCCCTGCGCCGCGCGTCCGTCTTTACTTCAACGCCATCGACGAGCGTCAGGGCCGGCGTCTCGCCGAACGCTCGTCGCAGGGTCAGATCGCGGATTTCGGCGTGGTCCGCCTCAGTCGCAGCAAAGCCCCGTGCGATTGCCGGCCGTGAGGGCAGACAACCTGTCCCAGCGAACGTTGCCGCTTCGGGGGCTGGCGAGCGCGGCAGGAAAGAAAGCCGCGCTCGCCTCGAGGCACCCGCCCTCGAGAGCACCCGCCCTCAGTTCGAGTGACCGCCGGGGCCCTTACCGCGACGAGGAGGCTTCGCCTGGCGTTGGTTCGCCTGCCCGTATTTGTGACCACCGGCCACCTGCTCGAGTTCCTCGAGCGACAGGACCTGCGACGGAGCCGTCATCTCTGGATGGATTGCCTTCTTCATTGCGATCTCCTTTCGTTTGCGACCACACCGGTCGCCCGGAGAGAAAGGTGGCACTTCTTCACGATCAAGAACGATTTGGATTGTACGTCTATGAGAGTCGGTGGCGTTCGGCTGGCGACGTCTCTCGTTCGGGTGAAGACTCTCCCATTCGATAGGGGCAAAACATGGCGAGCCGAGGAGCGTTTCTGCGGGCCGGGGCGATGACCGCCGTCTTGCCGGTCTTGCCGGTCTCGCCGGTGTTCGCGAGCCAACGCGCATCGTCAGCCGCGGTCCCCGCGCTCGCTCGATGGATCGCCGAGATCAAGCTCACCGACGTGGCCCTGGAAGAGTTTCGGCGCAACCGCGATCCTCGCTACCTTCACGCGGCGGCGCTCCACCTCGGCATGGCCTGACCTCGACGCGTCCGGCCCCAACCGCGCGCGCTTGCCGCCGCCGCAGCCCGCAACTCGGCCGCGTCTTGCCAACTCTTCACCGGCTTCTCGCCGCGGCATGAGGCGCCCCTCGTTGGTCTGCTGACCGGGCGATCGCGTCTCTTGGGCCCACGGTGGTACCGTGACGCGAATTTTGCGAAACCCGATCCGCCCCCGCGCGTAGTCCCGGTGCTCACGAAGGGGTCGGTGCCCCTCCGGTGAGCCTCATTCGCGGAGGCCGCTTGTCTTCCACCACACCCACCGTCTCCTTCTCTCTACCCGACATGGCGCTCTTCGGAGGTGAACCCCGTGCCCGCGTTGCCATGACGGCGGCAGCGACGCCCGCGTTCGTTGCGGCCGACGAGATCCGCGACGCCGGCCGAGCCGCGGCCAACGCCGCGATGGAGCGTTATGCCCGCGGCGACGACACCGCTTTCGGCGAGGTCTACGACGCGCTCGCGCCGCGGTTGCACGCCTATCTCGTGCGCCAGACACGCGACTCGTCTCGCGCCGACGATCTCTTGCAGCAGACGCTGCTTCACATGCACAAGGCACGCGGCCGCTTCACCCCCGGCGCCGAGGTGCTCCCCTGGGCCTTTGCGATCGCCCGACGCCTGCTCATCGACACCATCCGCCGCGGCAAGTTCGAGGTGCTTTCTTCCGGTGACGATGGGGCCGAGCCACCCGGCTTCGCTCGCACCGCCGACGATCTGCTCGATTCCAAGCGCCTCGCCCAGGCGGTCGAGCGCGAGCTGGCACGCATGCCCGAACCTCATCGCGTCGCCTTCGAGCTCATCAAGAAGGAAGGGTTGTCCGTCAAGGAGGCCGCCGCCGTGCTCGGCACCACGGCGACCGCGGTGAAGCTGCGCGCGCACAGGGCCTACGTGGCTCTGCGCGAGGCGCTCGGCAACACGGTGGAGCTCGACTGATGTCCGCGCGGTTGGAAGTGAGGAATGCGATGGCCCTGTCCCCCGATCTGAAGCAGCGAATTCTCACCACGGCCAGCGCCGAGCCGGCACCGGTCCGACGTCAGGTGGTCGCGCAGACGTTGGCCATCGCCGCCGCTGCGGTCGCCATCCCGCTGGTGGCATTCTTCGCCATCGGCGGCGCGCGCCCCGGCCCACGTCCCCTCGGCCTCGTCATTGCGACTGCGGTCGGCGCCTTCGTGATCGCGGCTGCGACGTTGGTCATCGCGCTCGGCCGCGGACCCCGCATGCTGGGACGCGCGCGTGGTCTGCTCGTCCTCGCCGGTGTCGCGGCACCCCTGGCATTTCTCGCCTGGAAGGCCGGCCTCAGTCAGGAGTGGAACGCGGCCCAGCCTTGGGATGCGCGCCCTGGTTATCGCTGCCTGGTGCTCACTCTATCCTTCGCGCTGGCGCCCTTGTCGGCACTTCTCTTTCTTCGCCGCGGCAGCGATCCCTCCCATCCCCGCAGCCTGGGACTTGCGATCGGTGTGGCTGCCGGCACGAGCGCCGCGGCGCTGGTCGACCTCTGGTGCCCGGTCGGGCACCTTCGCCACCTGTTGCTGGGCCACGTTCTTCCGGTGCTGGGCCTTGGCGTGGTCGGCGTCTGGCTGGGGCAGCGGCTGCTTTCGGTCCGTGGAAAATAGACGTGAGCTAGCTTGCGAGGCGTGGGAGCGCATTCCGCCAAACCCCCGCTCCCTCTCGTCTTTTCACCAGCTGGCAAGCGCCGCCGCAGGAGTTTTTTCTAGCCTTCCGCGTCTCGCAACTTTCGACGCCCTGAAAAAGTAGTCGTTCTCACTGCGGACCGTTCTGAATTTCGCTGGACAGGTGCCCCGGCCAGCGGGGTAGCCTTCGACCGCCGGCATCCCCGGCCGGTCCATCAGCACCCCGCAAGGGGCAGAGGTCAGCATGCTTAACTTAGCGTCAGTCGTCCGGGCGGGTCTGCAGGCAGTCGTTCTCCTTGGCCTCCTCGGACCCGTGGGCTGCGGGGTCAAGACGGTCAAGACAGGGATCAAGACGGATCCGATCTCGACCGCGCGCGACGGCGGCCCCGGCGTCGACGGCAAAGGCCAAGATCCCGACGACCGCTGCGCGATCGGCCCTGACGATCCCAAGCTCGACCCGGGCATCGCCTGCAACTGCTCGTCCGACTGTTCGACCGGCAGCTGCGTATCGGGCGTCTGCTGTAGCGGCGCGGCCTGCGGCGCCAAGCGCACCGAGGGCCAGGCCTGTTCGGAGTCAACCCAATGCATGTCGGGCTTCTGCGCCGACGGCGTCTGTTGCAACGTCGCGTGTACCGGCGCGTGCCTGTCGTGCGGCCTCGAGGAGACCAAAGGCGAATGCACCCCGGTGGGCGCGGGCGTCGAGGATCCCCACAAGATCTGCCGCAAGGACTCCCCCGATTCGTGCGGCCAAAGCGGCGTCTGCAACGGGCAGGGCGGCTGCGCCAAGTACCCGGCCGACACGGTCTGCAAGCTGGGCGCCTGCGAGGGCCCCGGCAGCTGGGTACCGCCCAGCACGTGTGACGGCGAGGGCACCTGCGTGCCCGGCGTCTCGGTGCCATGCAGCCCATCGACCTGCCAGGGTGGCGACTGCGTGCGCGTTTGCACCAGCGACACGCAATGCGCGGCGGGCAAATCCTGCGTCGGCGGCACCTGCGGAAAGTTCGGCCCCGGTCAGACCTGCACCGCCAATACCGACTGCGAATCCAACTTCTGCGTCGACGGCGTCTGTTGCATCACCGAATGCGCGGGCGGCTGCCAGACCTGCTCGAACCCGATGAAGCGTGGCACCTGCGTCCCGGTCGCCGCGGGTGTGATGGATCCGCGCAAGCTCTGCATGGTCCAACCGGCCAGCTCGTGCGGCACCGACGGTCGCTGCGACGGCAAAGGCGAATGCTCGAAGTACGATTCCAAGACCGTCTGCCGCGCGCCCAAGTGTGATCCCGGCGGCAACGTCGAGACGCAAGAGGCGACCTGCAACAACGGCGCGTGCCCCGCCGCCCAGACGCGCAGCTGTGCACCCTTCAAGGGTTGTAGAGGCAACGTCTGCGC
>JANNNO010000167.1:0-17028 GCA_031398585.1 Myxococcales bacterium
GAGCACGTAGACGTCTTTTCGCATGACGATTCCTGTTCTGCTGAGGGCTAGCGGCCCACCGGGCTGGGGCTGCGACGCTCTTTTCTTTCATGAGCGACGAGACAGACCAAGATGAAAAGGAAGCCCCCCAGCGAGAGCAGAGGAACGTCAATGAACCCGAACCAGTCGAGCAGCTTCTTGGAACAGGGCACCCCGCCGGTACAGGGGGCGAGCTCCTCGGGGATGACGCCGTAGAAAAGTAGGTTGTGATAGACGGCGATCGACGTGCCGATCCCGGCCAGCGGCAGGGTGTAAGTGGTCACGCGCCGGTCGCGCAGCACGATCCCGATGGGCAGCAGCACCACCAGCGGATAGAGGCAGATGCGCTGGTACCAGCAGAGCGTGCAGGGCGGCAGCTTCATCACTTCGCTGAAAAACAGGCTGACGAGCATCGCCAGCAGGGCTGCCAGCCACGCCAGGTAGAGCGCCAGGGGGGCAGCGCCGTCGCCGGCCAGGGACGCAGACGAAACGGGCGGCGCAGTCGGCGCGACATTTGGCGCGACATTTGAATCGAGAGCTGGCGGATTCATGGTGGCGAGCGTCCTCGGTAAAGGTGGCGGCGGCGCGGCGGAGCCGAACGGCAGGGTGATGGCGGTGGAACCGTCTGCAGGCCGGCGATATTCCGAGGCTTTACTCGGGGCGGTGACGTCCTAGCCGACCGGCGGGGCGCAGTCTACCCGATGCGCAAGACGCGCCTTCAAGAGGCTCCCCTATCTGTCGATGTCGGGGCGCTGGGATCGCGCGCGGGCAACGCGGGCGCCGCCCCTGCCAACGACGACCAGCAAGCAAAGAGCGAGGCGAGATGAAGCGTGTGGTCCGGGTGCTGGCGGTGCTGGGGGCTCTGTCGGGGGCAGGCAGGGATGCGCACGCCGCCGGCAATTCGCTGCCCAAGGTCACCCTCTCCGACCTCGAATCCTCGCCCGAGCTCGCCGAACCGGCCGCCGCGCTGGGACTGCTCCTCCGATCCAAGCTCGGCCCCGACCAGCGGTTGATCGTCGGGCGTGCCGAGCTCGCTGCCGCGATCGAAGCCGGCGTCGGAAGCAAGCCGCCGGCACTCGTCGTTCCCGGCGCCGCCGTCACGGGCATCCTCGAACGTCTCGGCGCCGACCGTCTATTCGCCGGCCAATTCCGCGCCGAGACCACGCACTGGGAGGTGCGCGCGCAGATCCTCGGCAGCGACGGACAGCGTCTGCAAAGTCTGCGCGTCGACGCCCCGATCGGCGAACTCGACGTCCTCGCCGGCCGGCTGGCCAGCCGTCTGGCCCGTCGGCTGGAGCTGTCGCGCATCGAATCACCGGCGCAAACCCTGGCCGACCTACTGCCCTATGTGAGAGCCGAACGAGCGCTGCGAGCGGGAGATGTCGCAGCTGCCACGCGCCAGCTCAGCCTGGCTCAGCCCGAGGTCAGCAGTGAATCGTCGGCGGCCAAAGAGATCGTCGAGACCATCTGGCGAGCGCCCACCGTGCCCGTGCCGATGAAGCTGGCCGTCGCGCCCGTCGCCCACGATCCGGGGACCGCGCGCGTGCTCGTCGACGACGTTCTGGAGCGGGACCCCAACAACCTCCGCGCCGCCGCAAGCAAGGCCCGTCTGCTGGCCGAAAGCGGCAACCTGGCGGGAGCCACCCGCGAGCTCGATCGCCTCAACAAGCTGCCGGGGGCCACCGCCGATCCGTTCGTCGCCGTCGCCAACGCCGTGGCTCTCGTCAACCGCCGACACGACACCATGCCGGCGGCCGCCGGCATCGGCGGCGGTGCTCCAACCGGACGAGAGACCAAGAACGACCGCGCGCAACGCCAGGAACGGGAAAAGGCGGAGGAGAAAAAAGATCGGCAAGAGACCGCGCTCTACCTCGCCATCGAGGATCCCGGCGGCGACAACCAGCCGGTGCTCGCCTATATGTCGGGCACCGATCCGGGCAGCTTTCGGCCCGAGCTCGAAGGTCGTGCCGTCACAGCCGCTCACAAGGTGGCATTGAAGAACCCCGACCTCGCGGCTCAGATCGCCGTGCGCGGCCTGCTCGGCGGCGGCGATGCCAAGAAGCTCGTGCCTCTCGTCGATCCCAAACACATGAGCAGCGCCGAGCTGCGAGCGCTCGAGGCCAAGCTCGTCACGCTCGGCCCCGAAGGCAAAGCCGCGGCGAGCACTTTTGCCGCCATCGTGAAGAAGAACAGCGAAGCGGCCGAGAAGGTCCGCCTCGGCGGTCGCTCCCGCCAGGATCTCGTGACCGGCGTCGACGGCCTCGCCAAGGATCTCGGCGGCGTACTGGGGCGCCTCGGTGTGCTCGAGGCCGCAGGCGGAGCCCACGTCATCGTGCTGCCGCGACCGGGCAGCGAGGACGCCTGGTGGTCTCCGCTGGTGGTGCGGCGCCAGCGCCTGCAGACCGGGTTTGCGGCGGCGCTCTTCGCCGCGCCCTACGAGATGTGGCTGGCAGCGGAAGATCGCGCGGCGGTGCAGGCGTCCGCCTCCGAGGAGGCTCTTGTCGCCAAGCTCGCGCAGACTGGCGCCGACTTCGTCCTGCTCTACGGATCGCGCGGCGCTCGCCTCGACGTCGAGATCGACGTGGCCCTGTTCGAAAGCGCCACCGGAGAGACGCACCGGATGAGCGGCATCGTGGCCGGAATGCCCCACAGCCTCTTGCGACTCAACGCCGCCCCGCTCGGCATCGCTTCGGGCCTGCTGGTCCTGCCGATCGCTCTGCTGCTCTTGCGCAAACGCGGCGGCGCCATCCGCGTGCGCGTGTTGCATGAAGATGCCGAGGACCGAGCGCTGTCGATCGTGATCAGCCAGTCCGCGTCTGCCCCGCGCATCCCCGACAAGGCCGCCTACGAGGCCGAGCTCGCCCGGCGCAGCGCCAAGCCCTCCCGCTTCTTCGCCGCCAACGTCGATGGGGTCACGACCTTCGCGCGCATTCCACGGGGAAAATGGTACGTGCACCTGCACGGGACCTACCGGACAGGGAAAATCGCCCACGTCGTCTCGGGCGGCCCCTTCAGTCAGGTGATCGAGATCGTCAAAGCCGGCGAACAGCCGGTGGTGGTCTTCTCGCTGGCTGGCGACGGCGCCGAGTACCACGTGACCGTACACGATCAGAAGCAGCCGGTGGTCGGCGCCAAGGTCTGGATCGACGACGCCCGGGATCAGGCGGTCGCGACGGATCCGACCGGGTTGGCAGTGATCAAGGTGCCGCTCGGCCATCGCATCATCCGCACCGAGGCGGGCGGCATGCTGATTGAGAAGCCGTACGAAGTGGTCAAACGCAAGGCTCACGAGCTGGCGATCAACCTCGCCTGGGAACGCCGGGTGGATTCCGTGGCTCGCGTGCTCGACAACGACGCCGAGTGACCCGGGCCTACGCGGCTGTGCCGGTACTCTGATTCTTCGCGAGCGCCTTGGGGCTCCGGGCTGCCTCGCGCAACACCCGCAACGTCGCCTGCTCGAGCGGATCCAGCGCATGACCGCGACGCGGCCGTTGCGGCGCGCAGGTCTCGCCACCGGCGGCGCGCGTGAGACTCGCCGGCAGCCGCTGCACCAGTTTGCCTTCCATGAAGGCATCGAGGATCGCGGGATGCACGTAAGCCGAACGACAGACCGCCCGCGTGTTGCCCAGCCGTTCGGCGGCCGCGTCGATCGCTTTGAGGACCTCGCGGTTGGCCAGCTTCACCGACGCCGGCTCCGGGCACGCCATCAACATCGCGCCCACGAACGTCGTGCCCGCCCAGGTGCGAAAGTCCTTTGCGGTGAAATCTTCGCCGCTGATGGAGCGCAGATAAGCGTTCACGTCTCCCGAGCCGATGCTGCGACGCCGACCTTCGCCATCGACGTACTGAAAGAGCCGCTGTCCGGGTAGATCACGGCAGCGGCGCACCAGACGCGCAAGCATCGGGTCGGCCAGCGCGATGTCGTGATCCTTGCCTGACTTGCCGCGGAACCGGAAGGTCACCTTGGTTCCCGCTATCTGGGCGTGGCGGTCTTCGAAAGTCGTGATGCCATAGTGTCGGTTCGACCGTGCGTATTCGTCGTTGCCGATACGGATGCAGGTCACTTCGAGCAGGCGCACGATGCCGGCCAGCACCTTGTCGCGCGACAGGTCAGGCCCGCGCAGGTGCCGCGCGACCTGCGCACGGATGCGTGGCAAAGCCCGCGCGAAATCGATCATCCGCCCGAACTTCGATTGGTCGCGCACGGCTCGCCAGCGCGGGTGATAGCGGTACTGCTTGCGACCGCGGGCATCCCGTCCCGTTGCCTGCAGGTGGCCGCGCGGATCCGTCCCGATCCAGACGTCTGTCCATGCGGGCGGGATACCGAGACCGCGAATGCGTACGAGGGTGGCTTCGTCGCTGACCGGGCGGCCACGCTTGAGATAGCGAAAACGCCCCGGCTTGCCCTCGCGCGTGATCCCGGGCCGATCATCGGAGACGTAGTGCAGGCGCGCCTGCGCGGCGGCTCGGGGCGCCTCCGTCGGCTTGGCGCCGGGTGCGAGTGGAGGTCGATCACGAGCCAGCAACGTCTGCAGCTGGCGCGAGATGCGGTGAACCGCGTCGGCCGGCCCTTTGCGCCGTGAGGCGGCGTGACCTTGGCCGCGGTCGCGGGTCGGGAGGCCCGGTCTGGCTCGCACCGCTGCGGACGCCGCCGCGTCGTGGGGCCGGAGCCGCCGAAAACCCTCATCGTTCCCTCGCAAGACCCGATGAACATGGGTCCCCGTGCGCCCGGACGCCACATCCCGGCAAGCGCGGCCCCATCCATGCGCGTCGGTTGCAGGCTCGGGTCACGTGGAGGCGCCGAAGAGATTCACGCGTCGTGACCAGCGAAGGCTTGCCTTCGCCAACGATCCGCGGTTGAACCGCCCCATGCGAACGTGGATGCGAACGGGCCTGCTCGGACTTGCGGCCCTGGCTTATGGGTGCGGCGAGGAATCGACCTTCACCGCAACCTCGCGCACCGAGCCCGAGCTGAAAGACGCCGGCAACAAGCCCGCCGATGCCGGTGTGAGTGACTCAGGCCCCACCGTGCCCGCAGACACCGCGGTGACCGACGCGACCACGTCGTCGATCAATGCTGGCGCCGCCGACGCTGGCGCCGGCGACACTGCCGCCGCCGATACCCTCACGAATGAGACCGGTGCGGGCGCCGACGCCACGCCCGCCGATGCCGCTTCGCCACCGGACACCGCCTCCGCCCCACCGCTTGGCGCGTTTCCCACCGCCGCGGTCAAGGCCGCGCGCGCCGAGTTCATCGCCCGGATCAATCTGCACATCGAAGGCCCGACCTGGCGGCAAGGTGAGATCTTCTTCGCCGCTGACGGCGCGGGCGGCGGTCTCATGCGGGTGGACACCGCGGGCAAGCTGAGTCGGTACTTTCCCTCGATGCGGCCTGTCGGTTCCTACCTGCTGGCCGACGGGAGCATCCTGTGGGGCGATCACGTCCAGGTGCTCATGCAGATGAGCCGCGACGGCAAGCTGGCCGCGCTCACGCCCGAATTCGAAGGCAAGCCGATCGAGTTCGCCAACGATCTGTCGCTCGACGCCGCCGGTAACGTCTACACCAGCGCCCGCCACACCGGCGCCGTCTACCGCGTCTCACCGACCGGCGAAGTGATCCGCGTCGCCAGCGGCCTCGAGCTGCCCAACGGCGTCGAGGTCGATCCGACCAGCAAGTATCTCTACATTGGCGTGCCCGGCTCCATCTTGCGCCTGGCTCTGCCTGCATCGGGCACGGGCTACGGCCGTCCCGAACGCTTCGCCGGCGCTAACCAGCCCGATGGCATGGCGGTCGATGCCTGGGGCAACCTCTGGGTGGCTGACTACCGCGGGGGCGTCTCGGTGATCGCGCCCGACGGCAAGACCCTCACGTCGGTGGACACAGGCGGCGGCGGGCCCATCAACCTCACCTTCGGCGGTAAAGATCTCGACACCGTCTATGTCGCTGTCGATTTCCGCGGCATCGCCAAGATCGGCCCCGTGCCCGGTCTGCGCGGCTTCTTGCAGCCGGGTGCGGCCCAGTACGCCGTGAAGAAGACCCTGCCGGTCACGCCGGCCAACTGAGACGACTCAAAGCTTCGGCAGCCCGGGACGTGGCAGCCGCGGCAGATCCGTCGGGGGCTCCTCCGCGGGAGACCGCAATGCCGGATGCCCTGGCCGCTGGGCACCGCTGAGGCGAAGAGCGAGCAGCCTCAGCAGATCCTGCCGCTCCTCGCTTCGCCAGTCGTTGGGGTGGGCCTTCACCAACCTTTCGAGCGGGCGCCAGTCGACCGGCCCACGGCCGCCGCGTTTGATCGCGAGCGATTCGCCGAGGAACCGAACCTCCAGCTCGTTGAGCACACCCGTGCGCGGCGAATAGCCCGCGGCCATGAGGCGGGAGGGATGGCTCGCGTGCGGCAGCCCGAGTGTGTGCGCCCACTCGTGCAAGAAAATGGCGATCTCCTTGTGTTGCTTGCGCGCGCCGTAGAGTCGCTCGAGAATTTCCGGTTCGATGGCAGAGAAGACGCGGCGAAAGTCGTTGAACTCTGCCGCCGAGGTCATCGAGCGCAGCACGAAGTGTCGCCCCAGCACCTCCGCCCTGCCGAGATCGTGGAACGAGAGCGACACCAGCGGCAGCGGCGCGACGAGCCCCACCACCCAGTCGACCTCGGTACCGGGATCGCGACTTTTCAGATCGAGCAGCAGCGGTTCGAGCGCGCCGCTCGGGCCGGTGCGATCCCAGCGCCGAAAACTCTCGGCCTCGAGACGAACGCCAAAGGCCGGCGCTATGATCTCGTTCACCATGCCGAGCTGGGCCCGCATCCGATCCTGCCAGCGGGCGCCGCTGCCGCCGCGGAAGTCGGCGTCGGCGTAAAAGCGGACACGGAAGACAGCCGGCGCCTCGCCCACGATGCGTCCTTGGACCTCGAAGGGCGTCGGCTCCTGCCGGGCCGCCAGCTCCATCTGGCGGGCGCGCGCCCCGTCCTGAAACTGCGCCGCGGCACCAGGACCGAGCAGCAGGGCGACGATCAAAAACCCCCACCCCGACGCGCGCATCCGTTCATCGTGACACGAATCGACGCCTCGCCCCCCGCTCGAGGACGGGGGTCGCAGCTCGCGTCGCATCATGAAGTCAGCTGGGGGCCCTCCGTGAAAACGATTTATGAACCAGCGACGCGGCTTGAGACCACTAGTTTGGCGTTCCGGTGGGTACGTGTATCCGCTCGGTGATTGTCCCCGACATTCGGCCATTTCCGCTCTTCGGGGGCCACGCCCCGCCTGAACCCGCTCCAGGAATTTTGCATGAGGGATTTGCCATGAAGCGCCCGGTTCTCCTCTCTATCGCGCTCCTGCTCGCGGCACCTGCCTGCACCGGCAGCATCGGCGACAGTCTGCCCGGCGGCTCCAGCGGCCCGGGCGCTCCGGCCAGCGGCCAGCCAGGTCCTGGCGGCCAGCCTGCCCCGGGTGCCCCGGGTGCCCCCTCGACGGGAAGTCCTGCCCAGCCTGGCAACCCCAGCATGACAGCGGCGCCGACCATGCCGGGCAAGCCGGGCGACGATCCCATCGCTACCAAACCCGCGGATCCCAACACGGCAGGTCCGCTGCCCCTGCGTCGGCTCACCAAACGCGAGTACAACAACACAGTCCGCGATCTGCTCGGAGACGCTTCGAACCCCGCCGATGCGTTTCCCCCGGATCGCGACAGCGACTTTCACTTCAAGCGCTCGGGCCTCGTCGCCCAGGTGGACGCGCAGAGGCTCGCCGGCGCGGCAGAGACTCTGGCGACGGCCGCCGAGGCGCGTTTTGCGATGTTGGTGCCCTGCACGCCCGCCGCACCGACCGACGAAGAGGCCTGTGCCAAGAAGTTCATCGAGAGCTTCGGCCTGCGCGCCTACCGCCGCCCGCTCGACGGCGGCGAGGTCGATCGCCTGCTCAAGCTCTACCGCGAGGGCCGCGGCCCCGCCCAGCTCGACTGGAAAGGCGGCATCCGTCTGCTCATCGAAGCGATGCTGCAGTCGCCGAACTTCGTCTATCGCTGGGAGACCGACCCCACCGCTGCCGTCCGGGAAGGCAATGTCGTCAGGCTGGGGCCGTACCAGGTGGCGTCGCGGCTGTCTTACGCCGTGTGGGGCTCGATGCCCGACCAGACGCTGTTCGATGCGGCCGCCTCCAACAAGCTCTCGACCGAAGCCGACATCGACGCGCAGGTGACGCGCATGCTGGCCGACAACCGCGCCAAGGACCAGCTGATCGCCTTCTTCGAGGAGTGGTTCGGTTTCGACGAGCTCGCCGAACGCCCCAAGGACGCCAAGCTCTATCCCGAGTGGAAAGACGACCTCAAGGCGGCGATGATCGCCGAGCTGCGCGCGTTCCTCACCCACGTGATCTTCGAAGGCGACGGCAAGCTCGACACGTTGTTGGGCGCCAAGTTCTCGTTCGTGAACCAACCGCTGGCCGCGGTCTACGGCATGACCGGGGTCACCGGCCCTGCGCTCAAACGCGCCGAGCTCGACCCCACCCAGCGGGCAGGTCTGCTCACGCTGTCGGGCTGGCTCACGCTCACCGGCGGTGACGACGGCTCGCATCCCATCCAGCGCGGCAAGATGGTCTTCGAACGCCTGCTCTGCGGCGTCCTGCCGCCCCCGCCACCTGACGTGCCACCTCCCAAGGCGCCGGCGCCGGGTCTCACCACCCGCGAACGCTTCAACGAACACGGCCAGAACTCTTGCGCCATCGGCTGCCACCAGTTCATCGACCCGCTCGGTTTCGCGTTCGAGCACTACGATGGCCTCGGCAAGTTCCGGGAGGTCGATGCCGGCAAACCCGTCGACGCCACCGGATCGATCAAGCTCGACGGCTCTGCCAAGTCGTTCGCCAACGCACGCGAGCTGACCAAGCTGCTGGCCGATAGCGCCGAGGCCCGCCGCTGCTTCGTCACGCAGGTCAGCCGGTTCGCGCTGTCGCGACACGAGACCGAAGCCGACCGCGCCTCTCTGCAGGCCGCCTTCACCGCCTTCGAGGCCGACGGCCATTCGGTCAAGTCCCTGCTGGGCGCGATCGCCAAGACCCGTTCCTTCCGCTACCGGACCCCTGCCAGCGACGAGGCGTTGCGATGAGCCAAGGTGCCATGATCAACAGAGGTCGTTTCTCCCGTCGATCGTTCCTAAAGACGATCGGAGCCAGCGCCGCGACGGTGCCGCTGCTCAACTCCGACTTCGCCAAAGGGCAGACCGCGGCGCCCAAACGCATGGTGACCGTTGCGTGGGGCAACGGCGTCGTTCGCCCCGAGTTCTATCCGATGGGCGACGAGCTGGTCCTGGGCGAGGTGCTAAAGCCCCTCGAGCCGTGGAAGTCGCACGTACTGATGCCGGCCGGGCTCGACCTCAAGTGCCTGATCGACGCCGGTCACCGGTACGCCGGGCACTTCTCGTATGGCGCCCTTTTCACCGGCACCTACGCGCGCGGCTGGAAGTCCGACGGCAAGTCGGTCGATCAGGTCGTCGCCGAGGAGCTGGCCAAGAAGGTCAATCTGCCGGCGCTGCAGCTGAACCTGGGCATCGCGCCCGACGGTGAAGGAACCAGCTGGCGTTCGCCCGGGGTGCGCAACACCTCCGAGACCGATCCGGGGCGCCTCTATCAGCGGCTCTTTGCTGGGCGCAACCTGTCGGCACCGGATCTCTCGAAGCTGCGCGCGCGCAAAAAGAGCGTGCTCGATTTCGTCTCGGGCGAGCTCGATGCCTTCGGCAAGCGCCTCGGCGCCGAAGATCGCATGAAGATCGACGCCCACACGGGATCCATCCGCGACATCGAAAAGCAGCTCGACGCCGGCCTTACCGGCGGCGCCACCTGCATGTCACCGGGCGCCCCCGCGGGCCCCTTCGACATGGCGAAACGTTCGAGCCTGCAGTTCAGCCTGCTCACCGTCGCGCTCCGCTGCGACCTCACCCGCGTCGCGACCATGGACGTCTACGACGTGCACGGCAAGTTCGGCATCTCGCACGGCTTCATCGGCGTCCAGGGCGACTACCACCCGCTGGCCCACCAGGGCGCGCGCGGCTACCCGCAGAAGGTGAAAATCGACCGCTGGATCTACGAACAGATCGCGATCCTGGTCAAAGGCCTGGCCGAGACGCCCGAGTTGGGCGGCAGCGCGCTCGACAACACCGTCATCATGGTCGGCAACGGCATGACCGAGGGCGCCGACCACGGCGTGCAGGGGATCCCGTTCCTGCTCATCGGAAGCTGCGGCGGGTACTTCAAGACAGGCCGGATCGTGAAATTCGGCACCTGGGCGGGCAAGGCGGGCGCGTACTACACGTCCACCTCCGGCGTCCCTCACAACAAGCTGCTCGCATCGGTGGCCAACGCCATGGGCGTCCCGATGGAGGGCTTCGGTCCCGCGCAGTACACGGGCACGTTGCCCGAGCTGCGCGGCTAACCGAGTCGGTTCGAACGGCTGCGCGGGCTGACCGCGGCGGGCACGGAGCTCGTCGCGATCAGGCCCGCGTTTTCGTTGCTGGCCTCACGCGCGTTTGGCGTGTCGGCTGGCGGGCGACGTGGTCCGTAACTTCTGTCGCGATGTCAGAGGTGTCGCAGCCTTTTCATGGTTGCCGCTGCTCCGCCGCGTCGACTTCCGCGACGGCGTCACCTGCGCGCTGTCTTCGAGGGCATAGGTCGCCTTCTTCCCGGCGGACAGGTTGCGCAACCCGGTCGAGACCACAGGTCTCACCGTCCCGCTCACGGCACCTTTGGCCTCGTCGAGCTTGTTGCGCGCTCGGCTTCCGGCTGTCGTCTTGCGATCGGGGTGTGCCCGCTCCTGCTCGGCTCTGAATCGCTCTCCGCGTGTTGCCATCTGTTGGGCTCCTTCGCTTTCTATCGGCTCAACATGATTCCTAGCGGCGACGGCTGCCGGCCGCGTTGATCAGTTTCTCGAGCAATGTCCGGTGGCACAACGCTGGATCCGTGCAAGCCGACGAGCAGAGCAAGGTGACGGTCTCCCCGCCCCCGGCACGATCAGCGAGGGCCCTGATACGGAAGACCTGACGGGCCATCTCCTCGAGGTAGCGAGGTACGTACTGTGCAAAGGGTAACGGCTCGGCTCCCGATTTGCCGTAGTAGGCGGCGTGCAGGGCGCGACTCGGGCCCAGCTCGGGCCACCATTCGTCCCAGGTCTCTTCTTCTTTGCTGACGCCGCGGGGACGAAAACGCGCGACGAGCACCCGAAAACCGTCGCCGGCCTCCCTGGGATCGTTCCAGCGTTTGGTTTTGACGGGCACGACGTCGAGACAAGGTGATGCCACATACATCGGCGCGTGCGACCTATCGACAGCGGTCATGTAGGGCGTATGGCGATTTTTGAACGATGAAATGAGCGCCGCAACCAACTCGTGTTGGCGGCCACGGATCCGGGACCCATAGTCGCGGCTCGGCTCGGTCATGGTCGGTCGTGGGGGCAAAAGAAAACAGGTCATCGGTCGCGCGGACGTCTGGTTCGCGCTGGTGCTAGGTGCGCTCTCGATCGTCGCCTCTGCCTGCACGTTCCGAAGCACGGGAACCACGCCTCCCGCGAGCGATCGCCGAGACGGTAGCGCCGACGGAGCGCCCCAGCCCGGCGACGCGACCGCCGACCACGTCGCAACTCCCGACCTTGCGCCGGCTCTGTCCTCGGCTGGGGCTGCTTGCAAGGTTGGCGACGAGTGCCGCTCTGGCTTCTGCGTCGATGGCGTCTGCTGCGCGACGGCCTGTAGCGGCGTCTGCGAATCGTGCAACGAGCCCGAAGCGGCCGGTGTCTGTCAGCCAGTGAAGGGCGCGCCGCGATTGGGGCGTGGGCCTTGCCTGGGCAACGATGCGACCTGCCGGGGCGTCTGCGACGGCAGCAACGGCCTTCGCTGCGCCTATCCCGATAGTGACGTGGAATGTGCTCCTGCCCGCTGCAGCGCAGGCCTCGCGGTGGCACGCTCGGTCTGCTCGGGCAGCGGCGTCTGTCTGCCCGGCGCCAACGTGAGTTGCGCGCCCTTCACCTGCGACGGAGCCATCTGCGCGGGCGGTTGCGGGGCCGGACGCCCCTGCCAGTCGGGCCATCACTGCAGCGGCGGCCGCTGCTTTCCCTTTCGCGAGCTCGGCGCGGTCTGCGAATCCGGCGATCAGTGCCGCAGCGGTCACTGTGTCGACGGACGCTGCTGCGTCACCTCCGGATGCGGGATCTGCGCCGCCTGTACCGGAGAGGCTGGAACCTGCCAGAAGATCGTCTCGGCGCCCGACCCCGACAGCTGCGCCGACGATCAGATGTGCGGCGCCGCGGGCCAGTGCGGAAAGCTCAACGGCCAGAGCTGCCAGGCGCCTGGCGATTGCGTCTCGGGCTTCTGCGTGGACGGACGCTGCTGCAACTCCGCCTGCTCGGGCGCCTGCCAGAGCTGCAGCCAGGCCGGATCGATCGGGACGTGCAAGCCGACGTCGCTCACCAGTGACGTCAGCAACTGCGGCCGCTGCGGCAACGCCTGCTCGCGCAACAACATCAGCCCAACCTGCGCCGAGGGCATCTGCGGGGGCCGCTGCGCCCCCGGCTTCACCGATTGCAACGCGGATCCCGGCAAGGACGGTTGCGAGACCGACACCGCCAGCGATCCACGTAACTGCGGCGGGTGCGGTGTCGCCTGCCGGGGAACCGCTTGCCTGGGCGGAACCTGCGAGAACATCGCTTTCGAATGGTCGGCAGCGGGCCCCATCGTGGGCCGCACCTGTGTGCAGATTCTGGAAGTCGCGGACCCGCACACCTGGGGCGACAACTATCTGTGCACGCAGCGGGACTTCGGCTTCCGCTGGTCCAGCGCGGGGCCTTTACCCGGGATGGTCTGCACCCAGTGGAGCGAGCCCTCGGACCTGGCCGGCACCTGGTACGACAACTTCCTCTGCGCGCCGGCCGACTTCGGGCTGCGTTGGTCCAGCGCCGGTCCCATCGCCGACATGCGCTGCACCCTCATCCTCGAGCCGTCCGATCCGAACACCTGGAACGACAACTATCTCTGCGCGCCGCTGTAGCGGCGCTCGCGATCACTGCATCGTGAAGCCGCTGCCAGGCATGTTGAAGGCGTAGATCGCGCCGAGCAGGCAGGCGAGGCCATCGCGCTTGGCCGGCTCGATCGAACGACGCAGGTAAAATTCACGCTCGTCGAAGACAACGGCCCCCGCCGCGCCATCCGGGGCGCGCGCCTCCATACCCATGTTCTTGAAGCCTTTGACGCCGCCTTCGAACTCATCGAGCTGGCGCAGCTCGAACGCCAGATCGCCGGCGGTCGCCTGCCCCTTCCAGCCTTCGGGCGAGTCCATCTCCTTGGCGACGGTCAGCTTCGAATTGAAGTCGGCTCCGTTGCATTTGCAATCGAGCACGGCGATGTGGCGAACCGTGAGCCACTTGCCCTTGACCTCCTGGTCCTGGAGCTTGCATTCGCCCTTGCCGGCTTTCTTTTGCCCCTGGAAGTCCCAGTAGTAGACCGGCGTCTTCTTCCTGTCGTCGGTCGCGATCGCGCTGAGCAAGGTGAGCTCACGCGAGTCCTCCTTGCGTTGCAGGTTGCTCACCCGATACGGGCCCGCGGTGAACGAGGTGCGGCCCCACAGGCCGCTGGAGTTGTTCTCGTCGGTGACCTTGTGCACCTCCGCGTCCTTCTGCAGCTCTGTCGGCATCTTCATGACCAGGCGCTTGCAAGCCAGGGGCGACGCCACCGCGACGAGCAGTAAGGCGAACAGGGGACGCGATAGCGAGGGCGAGGTCTCACGCGACGAGGCAGGTGAAGTCGGCTTCGGCTTGTTCATGATGTCCTCTTGGGTGCGCGAGTCGGCCGATTTGCCACCCCGGGGAGCTCACGGGCAGCGGCCGAGGGCAACCTGCCAAAAACCTCGCGGGAAAACGATTGAAAACGCCAGACGGCGTCGCGCGGCGTTCAGGCCAGCGCCCGCGGAACGCGGTGACGCATGCCGATCGCGCCACGTGGCCTTATCTGCCCGCCGGCGCTCACGAAATTGACGAGGGGATTCGATTCTCCCGGCGCGGCGGCCGGCCGGTGCGCGCCGGTCCTGCCCCCAAGGCACGCATGGTAAAAGTCCCGCCATGCCCACGCCGTCGTCGAACCTCACCCGTCCGTTGGCACGAGCCGGGTCAATGGCCCTGGTGTGTGGGCTCTTGCTCAGCAGCGCAATCGTTGTTTCATGCAACGATCAAGCGGGTGAGGGAGGATCAGGCGCGGCCGCGGGCGGCAAGACGGGTTCAGGTGGCTCGGGTACGGGTAGTGGCGGCGCTACCGCGACTGGCGGAGCCCTCGGAACTGGCGGAGCCCCCGGAACTGGCGGAGCCACGGGAACGGGCGGCGCCACCGCGACCGGAGGGACGAGCGCCACGGGCGGATCCACCGGCGGCAGCCCTGGCACTGCCACGGGCGGCACCGAGGGGGGCGGCGCAGGCGGTGGAGTCACTCCCGCCACGGGCGGCGCGGGCGGCGCGACCGACGTCGCGGCCGAGACGACGCCCGCGGACACCTCGACGCCATCGGCTGGCGGCAGCGCGCTGATCGTCGTCGGCCAGGTCCCCCCCATCGGCAGCGATCTGCAGATCAAGGCGGCGCTGGAGGCCAAGGGGCTCACGGTCGAGGTCGTGCTGGATTCCAAATCGACCACAGCGGACGCGACTGGCAAGGCGCTCGTCATCCTCTCTTACAGCGTGGATTCCGAAGAGGTCACCACCAAGTTCACCGACATCCCCGCCGCGATCATCGTCATGGAGCACGTGCTGCTCGAGCCACTCGGCATGACCGGCAAAGAGCACGGCTGGGTCAAGCCCGCGACGGCGATCACAATCACCGACCCCGCCAATCCGCTCTCCGCGGGTCTTCCCGTCGGCGACGTCACGGTCTTTTCGCGCGCCGGATCGGTCTTCTGGGGCGTGCCCGCGCCGGCCGCCATCAAGGCCGCGTCGGTCAAAGGCAACGCCGGCCGCTCCTCGCTCTTCGCCTACGAAAAGGGCGCCATGATGGCGAGCAAGCCAGCGCCGGGCCGACGCCTGCAGTTCTTCCTCGGCGCCCACCTCGTGCCCGAACAGTTCCTCAACGACGTCGGCATGAAGTTGCTCGGCGCCGCCATCGCCTGGTCGATCCGATGACCCTGACCGCGATCAGGGCGTCGCGGTAGAACCGTCGCTGTCGCGATCGCGGCGCCCTCGCCTTTCGCCGGTCAGGGCAGCAAGCTGGCGGAAAACGCACGGTCCTGGGCCACCCCGGGACCATCGGCGCAGCTGGTGCGGCCGATCCGCTCGTCGCTGGCGGCCCACAAGACCTGGAAGCGCCCGTGAGGCGTCGCGATCTCTTCCAGCTTCCCGCGGCGCACCACCTGCATCGGTGAGGTCTCGATCACGTGATCGAACGGGGTGCGCTCGACCTCGCTGCAGCCCGCCTGAAAGCGCTCGGGACATCCGGGTCGCTTGACGGCGCCCACGCCGAAGACCGCCCAGACGGTGCCCTCATCGACGTCGGGTTGCCGCACCCCTTGCCGTCCGATCCAGAGAATCTTGCCCCCCTCGCCTTCGCGGATCACGAGCTCGCTGGAGTCGTAGGCGCCGCAGTAGGGACAGACCTTGTGGTGGGCGTCGATATAGTCGACGAACACTTCGGCCTCGTCGGCCAGCGTGGGCGGTGCAACGGTCGCGAACGATCCCGCCCAGGTCAGGCCGCGACCAGCAGCGAATCGCAGGCGCAGCCGCGCTGCTGACTTGCTCACCCGCGCCTTGCCGAGGCAGCGCAGGGCACCCGAGCCGCGATCGTAGGGTTCGCAGGTCGCCAGGCCCGTGACTGCCACCTGGGCGGCGTCGTCTTCGAATGTCCAGGGAACGGCCGCGCGCGGACGTTGGGTGGTGTCGGTGGGCGCAGTCGGATCCGGTGCGCAGGTCATGAGCGCGGGAGGCAAGGCTGTGTCGCCGGCGTCACTGGCGGGCCCAGCGTCGCGGGGCGGCGGCAGGCTGCAATGGGCGCGTCGAGACGATCCATCGCGTAGGCCGTCGGGCGGCCTCGGTGCACCCTCCTGCAAAGGACAGGCGCTCAGCAGCGGTAAGCAGACGATGGCGAACACGAGGGGGATGCGCACCGGCCGAGCCGCACAAGACGAGGAGATGGCGCTTTGCATGCGGGAAGCTCCAGCAATGCTCGCGCCAGGGGCGCGAGCGCCCCGCACTCCGGCACCTAGACTCGACTAGGGCGCGTCGGGGCCGACGTCGGCGGGCGTGAGTGGTCGGCGGAGCGAGCCGGCCGGCGCGGTCGACCATTCGTCGGCGCCGATGTCCGGCTTGTCGCGCGGCTGCCCGTGCATGTCCTCGGTCACGAACGGGTAGCTGCCGACCGCCTTGTCGATGCTGCCGCTGCTGGCGGTTGCCTCGAGAACTTCGCCTTTGCGGACGAGCCCGGCCGCGGCCACCGACAGGTTGCCCATGCCGCCACCGGCGCCGATGTTGTTGGCAATGGTGTGACCGGTGCCGCCGATGTTCACGCCGCCGAGGAACGTGTTGTGAACGATGATCGCGCGCCGAAGCGGCGCATGCCCGCCCCCGTTTCCGTTGGCGGCCAGCGCGGTGCCGGTCTCGATGTAGTTGTTGAAGATCTTGTGATCGTCTTCGTAAGCGCGGATGCCGCCGCCCCCGAAGAAGTAGTTGCCGTAGATCGAATTCTTGCGGCCGGCGCGCAGGGTGAGCGTGCCGCCGTTGTTGCGGAAAGTGTTGTAGCGAACGATGTTGCTCGAGCTCTTGATCGAGATGTACTCGGCGTCAGAGCTGCAGCGAACCATCAGGTTGTATTCGAAGACGTTGCCGGTGTTGTGATAGTCGAACGCGGGGCCGCAACAACCGAGCGAGGCGGCGTCGCGGCTCATGCCCCCACCGGTCGCGTCGTGCAGATAGTTGCGATCGATCTGGGTGAACTCGGACATGCCGGTGGCGTGCACGTAGTGACCGTCACCCGTGTTCTTGGGACCGAACTCGTTGCGATCGATGCGCGTGCC
>JANNNO010000189.1:0-10839 GCA_031398585.1 Myxococcales bacterium
GGCGACTTCGAGGACGGCGCGGCCCTTTCGAAGGCCGAGCTCGCGACGCTGACGAAGTGGCTCTCGGGACCCATGGCGGAAGGAACCGCCGTCACGTTGAGCCCACCCGCAGCGCCCAAGCTGGAGGGCGCTATCGACCTCAAGACGCCTTCCATCGCTCCTGTCGCGCAAGGGGGCATGCTGGCGGAGTTCGACGAGTATCGCTGCTTCGCGATCGATGCGGGACTGACCAAGGATGCCTTCTTCACCGGCTACGAAGTCGTGCCGGGCAATCCCGCGCTCGTGCACCACTTGTTGGCCTTCATCGTCGACCCGGCGGCCAAAGCGGCGCCGGGCACCAAGTTCGAAGGCAAGAGCAACGCCGAGGTGATGACGATGCTCGACGCCGAGGATCCCGATCGGCCGGGCTGGCCCTGCTTCGGTATGGCGGGCGAGGGCGTGGCGGTCGACTCGGCCCCGGCGGTCTGGGCACCGGGGCAGCAGCCGGTAATCTATCCCGGCAACGTCGGTGTCATCCAGCGCAAGACCGACGTCCTGGTGGTTCAGATCCACTACAACCTGACGGACCCGAAGGTGCGCGGCCAGTCGGATCAGACCACCTTGCGCGTGCGCTACGCCGACAAGGTCGATCGGCGGGCGATCTTCGTGGTCGAGGACGGCCTGCTCGACACGCTCTTCCAGGACAAGCCGATGGTGCTGCCGCCCGGACAGAAGGACGTCTCTTTCACCTGGAAGTTGCCCCCCGAGAGAATGGGCCTCGGCGAGCTGCCGTATCTGGACCTGCTCGCGGTCATGCCTCACATGCACGAGCGCGGCGCACGTAAGCAGATGTCGATCGGGCCGGTCGGCGGGGCCAAGCAGTGCCAGGCACGAGTCGACGTCTGGAATTTCCACTGGCAGCGCATGTACCAGTATCGCCAGCCCGTCAGGTTCGATCCGAACACCGAGGTGGAGATCGCATGCAGCTACGACACCAGTCGCGACGCCAACCCTGTCACGCCGGGGTGGGGGACACGCAACGAGATGTGCACCGCGATCCTGATGTTCGCGTTGCCACCGGGGATCTGAACGAAGCGCGAAAGTGCGGGCGCGAAACGAGGAAGCGAAAATGGAGAGCAAGCAGACACGACGAACGCGAATTCAAGAACGGGCCCGGCTACGCAAGGGGCTGGTGCTGGGCGGTCGCGGGGCGCAGCCGGTGACCGTGCCGGCGACCATCGTTCCGCGCAACGACAACGGTGACGGCCGCTGGGGGGCGAGCGTAGGCGGGTGGAGCTTTGCGGCGGCGCTCATGCTGGCGTTGGCGGGGGACCGACCCCTGCCGCCGCCGCACGGCGCAGGCGCCCGCGGCCCTCGCGTGCGCCACTGACGCGAGCGGCCCTCGTGTGATCGATAGGTCGAGGACGAGATCGAAGAGACGCCCGGCTGCTACCATGGCGCCGTCGTGACCCCACCTCCCGCGGCGCCCGTGCCGCTTTTGCAGATGCGCAACCTGCGCAAGCTCTATCGCGTCGGCCCGCTCGAGACCGAGGCGTTGGCCGGGCTTTCGCTCACCGTCGAGCATGGTGACTTCGTCGCCATCATGGGGCCGTCGGGCTCGGGCAAGACCACGTTCCTCAACGTGGCCGGGCTGCTCGACGGCTTCGACGACGGCGAATATCTGGTAGAGGGGCAGGACGCGCGCTGGCTCTCCGACGATCGCCTGACCGAGCTGCGCAACCACAAGATCGGGTTCATCTTCCAGAGCTTCAATCTCATCCCCGACCTCGATGTCTTCGACAACGTCGAGGTGCCGCTGCGGTACCGCAACCTGCCGCGCGCGGAACGAGAAGAGCGCGTGGAAGAGACGCTCGCGTCGCTCGGTCTCACGGCTCGCATGCGCCACCTGCCGGCGCAGCTTTCGGGCGGGCAGCAGCAGCGGGTGGCCATCGCGCGCGCCCTCGTCGGGCGTCCGCAGATCCTGCTGGCCGACGAGCCGACGGGCAACCTCGACACCATTTCGGCGCGATCGATCATGGACATGCTCGCGCGTCTGAATCAGGAGCGCCGCATGACCATCGTCATGGTCACACACGACAGGGAGCTGGCGGCGCGCGCGCGGCGGCGGTTGCACATCCTCGACGGCCGGATCATCGATCCTCGGGCGGGACGCGATCCGCGGGCGGGGCGCGATCCGCGCGCTGGACGGCGGGGCGTCGTCGCGACGTCATGAAGCTCTGGCGTTACCAGAGCGAGCTGGCCTGGCGGAGCATTCGGCGCGACGCCCGTCTGTCGATGGTCATGGTCCTCAGTTTGGGCCTGGCGGGCGCGCTCTGGGGTTTTGGCACGGCTCACTACCTGCGGGTGCACGGTCCCCGCGACACCTTTCGCGCGGCCGTTCATCATGTCGAGCTGCCGCACGACGAAGGAGCGGTCAGAGATCTCATCGGCAGCGGCATCGACAATGTGGCCTACGTCCCGCGCATCTACGCCACCGCACCCGAAGTGCAGCAGCTCGCCAGCAGCGGCCTGCCGACCCGTTCGGTGACGACGTTTCACAGCGTCGTCTGGGTGGATCCTCCCGATGCCACGCCGCCCGCGCCGCGTGTGGTGAGGTACGTCGACCCGGATTTCTTCGCGCTGTTCGAGCGGCCGTTTCGTTGGGGTGGGCCGTATCAGCCCGGCGACGAGATGCGCGCGCTGCCCCGGATCGTGATCGGTCATGGCCTCAACCAGAGCCTGTTCGACGGCGACAACAGCGTCGGCCAGAAGGTACGAATGGAAGGGCGCGATTTCGAGATCGCCGGGGTCATCGATGGATTTGCGCCTTACCTCCAGGAGTGGGACATCGCCGCGACAGGCTTCGACGAGGACGCGGTCTACCTGCCGGTGGCGTTCTGGCAGCGGCTGCGCACGGTGCCGACGCCGCTGCTGCTGCAATCGTCAGGGCCCGTCGCCTTCGACGATCTGATCACGTCGGATGCCGTCTTCGTGAACTTCTGGATCGAGCTGCCGACAGCCGACCACGTCCAACGCTACCGCCGTCACCTGGATGCGGAGTTCGGTGATCGCTACACCCTGCGCAGCCTGCCCGAGTTTCAGGCGGCGTTTCCCTCGTTGCCGACCGCGGTCACGTTCTATTTCGGTCTCGGCTGGTTCCTGATACTCGGCGGTGGCTTCAACCTGGTGCGCCTGCTGCTGGCCAAGAACCTGGCGCGGGGACCCGAACTCGGCATCCACCGCGCTCTCGGGGCCAGCCGCCGCCAGATCTTCCGACGTCAGCTGCTCGAGGGGGCGCACGTCTCGGCCTTCGCGGCGCTGATCGCGTTCTTCGCGGTGATGCCACTCATGCACATCTACAACCGCCTCGTGCACGAGACCGATGTGCCGCTGGCGATGACCCCGCTGCTCGGGGCCTCCATCATCGGCATGACGTTCCTGATTGGCCTGCTCGGCGCCGCGTACCCAGCGTGGCGATCGGGCCGCGTCGCACCGACCCTCTACCTCGGGCGAGCATGATCGACCTTGAGCTCGGACCGGTGCTTCGTGCGCTGGGCAAACGCCGCAGTGCCGTGTCGCTGCTCGTGCTCGAGGTCGCCTTCGCCTTTCTGGTCATCTCGACCCTGACCACGACCGCGCGCTGGTACCTGGCCACCGCGAGCAACCCGATGGCCGGCCACCAGCGGGACCTCGTCAACGTCGTGATCAACGTGCCCGCTGGGATGACTCCTGTGGATCGCCAGACGAGTGGACTCGTGGCGGAGGCCTGGCTCGCCCGCTTACGTGCCGTGCCCGACGTCGTGGCAGCGGAACGCGCCGGAACGGCCACACTCGACCTGATGATGAATCTACCGGTGAAGATCTCGAGCCTCCAAGGGGGCGAGCGCCGCACCGTCTCGGGCTGGACCGCTGCGGTAGGGCCGACGTTTCTCGACGTGATCGGCGCGATCCCTCGTGAGGGGGTCACGCTCTCGGCCATTGCACCGGGCGAACGGGCTGGCGCCGTCGTCATCACCCGCTGTCTCGCGGACGCATTGGCCCAGGGAGGCCCCCGCGGTTCCATACTGGGCCGCACCCTCGAGGCGCCCGAGGTGAAGGGCCGGGTGGTCGGCGTGGTCGACGACTTTCTGGTCGGACTGCCGATCTTGCGCAGCTCGCACTGCCTCGCGGTGGGCATAGGCGCGTCTCCCGACGAGCGCAATCTGAACTTCCTGGTGCGCGCGCCACCGGGAGGCGCGAACGCGATGGCCGCGAAGCTGCCCGGCCTGCTGGGGTCAGGCGATGCCACGGTCACGGTGACCACCTTCGTCGCCCGCAAATCGCGCTACGGGCAGGTTGCGACGGGCCTCGTGGTCATGCTCGGCATTCTGGCGGCGCTGGTGGCGCTGCTGGCGCTGGCGGGAGCGGTCGCGGTCTCCGCGTTCCTGGTCGCAGAGCGGCGGCAGCAGATCGCGCTGCGGCGGGCGCTGGGAGCCACGCGGGGGCGCGTCCTGCGGTACTTTCTCGTGGAGAACTTCATCGCCACCACGCTGGGGCTGATCCTCGGGTTTCACCTCTTGCTCATGACGTTTCCCAACATGCAGAACACGTTTCAAGGGGTGCAGCTGTCGCCTTCTTTGCTCTGGCTGGCGGCAGCTTTCCTCATCCTCGAGGGACTCCTGGCGACCGCCATTCCCGCGTTGCGGGCCGCCCGTCAGTCGCCTGCCAGCGTGAGCCGGAGGGCCTGACATCGTGTCAGTCATGAAGGTCCTCATCGTCGACGATCAGCCCGCGGTCCGCACCGCCCTCGAGACCCTGTTCGAGGTGCATGGACTGCCGGCGCTGTCGGTCGGATCGCCCGAAGAGGCCCTGCACCTCATCGCCACCGACGACGTCGGCGCGGTGGTGCAGGACATGAATTTCACCCAGCAGACCACCCAGGGCACCGAGGGGATCAATCTCTTTCGCGCCATCCGGGCGCTGGATCCCGACATGCCCGTCCTGCTCATGACGGCCTGGACGGCGCTCGAGACCGCAGTCGCCTTGATCAAAGAGGGAGCGGCCGACTACATCGCCAAACCCTGGGACAACGAAAAGCTGGTCCGCACGGTGCGCAATCTGGTCCATCTTCGTTGTCTTCAACAAGAGAATGTCAGGTTGCGTGCCAAGGGAGAGCGGGCGCGCCGCGCACTGGCCGAACGCCATGCGCTGGCGGGCCTGGTCTACACCAGCGCCGAGATGCACGAGTTGGTCCGCCTGGCGGTCAGTGTGGCGCCGTCGGATGCGCCGGTGCTGATCACGGGGCCCAACGGATCGGGCAAAGAGAAAATCGCCGAGATCGTCCAGGCCAACTCGCGGCGCAAGGCGGGGCCGTTCATTCGGGTGAACATGGGCGCGTTGCCCGAACACCTTTTCGAAGCCGAGCTCTTCGGCGCCGAGGCTGGCGCCTTCACCGGTGCCGCACGCCTCCGCGTCGGGCGTTTCGAGGCGGCCGACGGCGGCACTCTCTTTCTCGACGAGATCGGCACCATGCCGATGGCGGCGCAAGCCAAGCTGCTGCGTGTGCTCCAGACCGGTGAGTTCGAGCGGCTCGGCTCGTCGAGCACGCGAAAGGCGGATGTTCGTCTCCTCAGCGCCACCAACGCGGACCTGCCCGAAGCGATCGCCGAGGGGCGCTTTCGCGAGGATCTCTTCTTCCGCCTCAACGTCATCGAGCTGCATTCGCCCGCGCTCTGCGATCGGGCTGACGACATCCTGCCGTTGGCCGAGCACTTCCTGGCCGAATACGCCGCGCTCGACGGCAAGGCGGGGTTGCGGCTCCTGCCCGACGCGGCCACGGCGCTGATCGGGTACGACTGGCCGGGCAACGTACGTGAGCTCTGCAACCGGATCCGACGAGCGGTGCTGGTGGCGGCGAGCAGCGCCATCACCGCGACGGACCTGGGGTTGCCAGCGCCCGATGCCCGGCGCGACGATGCGGCAAAGGAGGATGTTCCTCTCGTCACCGCGGCGACGGGCCCGAACGGCCATGGTCGATCGCTGGATCCCGAGCGAGCCGCGATCGAGGAGGCGCTCCTGCGGGCCCGTGGGGTCGTGGCCAAAGCCGCCGCCGAGATGGGGCTTTCGCGCCAGGCGCTCTACCGCCGCATGGAGCGGCTCTCGATCGTGATGGAGCGAAGGCCGCGATGAGGCACCGCAGGCTGAGACACGGGGTGCGCGGGGGAAGCCTCCGTCTGCACATCGGTATGGATCTGCGGACCTCCGGCGCCATCGTGCTCGGCAGCGCGCTCGTGGCGGTGCTCCACTCGGCGGTATTGAAGAGCCTGCCGGCGGGGCCCTTCGTCTGCGGCCTGATCACGATCGTTCTCGCCTTCCCGCTGTTTTTCTTGATCACCCGCCGCATGACTCATAGGGGCTGGAAGAGCACCATCGTTGCGGTGTCGGACGGTCTGCTGAGCCTCAGCGAGCGCGACTACGGCCTGCGCCTGGCCGAACGCCCCGACGACGAGCTGGGGGTGCTGGTGAGGCGATTCAATGCTCTGGCCGAGACCATGCGTCGCGAGCGCAACGACGCCTATCAGCGCGAGATTCTCTTCGAGACCGTGCTCGGGACCACGGCGCTAATCGTTGTTCTATGCAACGAAGCGATGCAGGTGGTGCATGCCAATGAGGCGGCAGCGCGTTTCTTTGGTCGACCGCGCGACGATCGCGATGAGGCCGCCGCCGCGCTCGAAGGTCAGAACTTCGACGAGTTGATCGAGGCTGCGCCGGTCGAGGTGCGTGACGCGATGGCGGCACCCACCGACGTGCTCTTCACGCACGATCACGGTGAAGGCGCGGGGCCCGAGGCGTTCTACCTGTCGCGGCGCTACTTCGACATCAGCGGACAGCGCCATACTTTGATCCTGCTCAAGCCGCTTACCCGCGAGCTGTTGCGCAAGGAAGCCGACACCTGGAAAAAGGCGATCCGGGTCCTGTCGCACGAGATGAACAACTCCTTGGCGCCGGTGACTTCCTTGATCCATTCGGCGCGGCTCATGGTGAACGTCCCGGAACACGCGGGGCGGTTGTCGCGCGCGCTCGACACGATCGAAGAACGAGCCGAGCACCTGCGGACGTTTCTCGACGGCTACGCGCGCTTTGCCCGGCTGCCGCCGCCGTCGCGCCGGGCGGTCGGCTGGCAGGAGATCCTGGGGGGCGTGGAAGGCCTCTACGCTCATGCCATCGAGGGGGAGCCGCCGGCGCGCGCCGCGCTCGTCGACCCGGTCCAGATCCAGCAGGTTTTGATTAACCTGCTCAAGAATGCCCACGAATCGGGCAGCCCAACCGACGAGGTCAAGATCGTCTTTGCCGCCGAGGACGACGAGGGGGCCGAGATCGAGATCGTCGATCGGGGCAAAGGCATGAGCGACGAAGTCCTGCGCAATGCCCTGACACTCTTTTATTCCACCAAGAAGGGCGGCACCGGTCTCGGGCTTTCGGTCTCCCGGGAGGTGCTCGACGCCCACGGCGGCCGCCTTTCTCTTCACCCCCGCGTCGGGGGAGGCATGGCGGTCCGCTGCTGGCTCCCGCTCGAACCGCTGCTGCCGGCGGCAGAGGCGTTACCCGCGCCGAGCGAACGCGTCTAAGCGCAGCGAGTTTGCGTCCCGGCTGCCTCGCCCGCGCGCGCCGCGGCTGCTAGAACTGGACCGTGTCCCCCGTCCGTCCGAAGGCCCCCGCGCGGCCCCCCGGGGGTGGTCGCAAGCTCGCCGATGGCAACCGGGCGACCAGCAAGGCGATCGCAGAAGCCGCAGCCATCGACGCGCTCGGCGTCTTTCATCCTGCCACGCGCGAGTGGTTCGAACGCAGCTTTCCCGCGCCGACCGACGCGCAACGCATGGCCTGGCCCGCGTTGGCTGCCGGCGATTCGACCTTGTTGTTGGCGCCCACCGGCAGCGGCAAGACGCTGGCCGCCTTCTTACACACCATCGACCGCCTGATGTTCTCCCGGCTCGAAGCGGTGCCAGCGTCGCCGCCCGCGGAGCTGCCCGCCGGTCGCAAGGAGCGACGCCGTAAGAAGGTGGGGCCGCAGGACCGCTGTCGCGTTCTGTACATCTCGCCGCTCAAGGCGCTAGCGGTCGACGTCGAGCGGAACCTGCGCGCGCCGATCGCGGGGATCACCCGCGTGGCTGCTGTCCTGGGCCTGCCGCATCGGATCCCCGCGGTGGCCGTGCGCACCGGAGACACGCCGGCGCGCGAGCGGGTGCTCTTCGTGCGCGAGGCGGCGGACATCCTCATCACGACGCCCGAGTCGCTCTACCTCTTGCTCACGTCCAACGCGCGGGATCAGCTGCGTGGCCTCGAGACCGTGATCATCGACGAGATCCATGCGCTCGTTCCCAGCAAACGCGGCGCTCACCTGGCTCTGTCGATCGAACGCCTGGAGCGCCTCACCGGGCGCCCCCTGCAGCGCATAGGCCTTTCGGCGACGCAACGACCGCTGGACGAGGTGGCGCGTTTTCTTGGCGGGATCGACCGCGGAACCATCGTGACCAGCGCCCCCGCCAAGCCGGCCCCGTCGCCGGGCTCCGATCCCGAAGCCATGGTCGCCGCTGGTCTCGCCGCCACGAGCGAGACGCGCCAGCTCCGCCACCGGCCGGTGACCATCGTCGACGCCGGCGCCAGCAAGACTCTCGAGCTGACGATCGAGGTACCTGTCGAGGACATGGCTCAGCTGGGCAAGCCGGTCGACGTGCCGAGCGGCCCCGCCGCGCAGGGCCCCGTGCGCGCGTCGATCTGGACGGCGATTCACCCCCGGCTGCTCGAGCTGGTCCAGGCGCACCGGTCGACTCTCGTCTTCGTGAACTCGCGCCGCATCGCCGAGCGGCTGGCGCAGGCGCTCAACGAGCTGGCGGGTGAGGTGCTCGCTTATGCCCATCACGGCTCGGTGGCACCGGCGCAACGGGCGGAGATCGAAGATCGCCTGAAGACCGGTGACGTGCGCGCCCTGGTGGCGACCTCATCGCTCGAGCTCGGCATCGATATGGGCGCCATCGATCTGGTCATTCAGATCGAGGCGCCGCCTTCGGTCTCGAGCGGCCTGCAGCGCATCGGGAGGGCGGGGCACCAGGTCGGCGCCGCCTCGGCGGGCGTCGTCTTCCCGAAGTACCGCGGGGATCTGCTGGCCTGCGCGGCCGTCGCGCGCGCGATGAAGGACGGCGACATCGAGCCGGTCTCCTATCCGCGCAACCCGCTCGACGTGCTGGCGCAGCAGATGGTGGCGATGGTCGCCATGGACGCTTTCACCGCCGACGAGCTCTTCGATGCCATTCGCAAGGCGGCGCCGTTTGCGACCCTCAGCCGCGCGATCTTCGATGGCCTGCTCGACATGCTGGCGGGCCATCAGATCTCCGACGACTTCGCCGAGCTGCGCCCGCGGCTCAACTGGGATCGTGTGACGGGCAAGCTCGAGGCGCGCGAGAGCGCCAAGCGGATCGCCATCATCTCGGGCGGTACGATTCCCGACCGGGGTCTCTTCGGGGTCTTCCTGGCGGGCGGCACGGGAGGGCGCGGCGCTGCACGCGTCGGCGAGCTCGACGAAGAGATGGTCTTCGAGAGCCGCGTCGGCGAGACTTTCCTGCTCGGGGCTTCGAGCTGGCGGATCGAGGAGATCACCCACGACCGCGTGCTGGTATCACCCGCGCCGGGAGAGCCGGGCAAGATGCCGTTCTGGCGAGGGGAGGGGGCCGGGCGCACGGTCGAGCTCGGTCGGCTCATCGGCGCACTCACACGCGAGCTGCGCGCGATGCCTCGCACCGCCGCGCGCGCGACACTGACCACGCGGCATGGGCTCGACGCGCGTGCCGCCGACAACCTGCTGGCCTACCTGCGGGATCAGGCCGACGTCACCGAGGTGGTCCCCGACGATCGCCACATCGTCGTAGAGCGTGTGCGCGACGAGCTCGGCGACTGGCGGGTCTGCGTGCTGACGCCCTTCGGGGGGCGTGTGCACGCGCCCTGGGCTATGGCGGTCACGGCGAAGATCCGCGCCGAGCTGGGACTCGACGTCGAGACGATGTGGACCGACGAGGGCTTCGTGGTCCGTTTCCCCGAGACCGACGAGCCGCCAGACGCGGCCCTGCTGTTGCCCGATCCCGACGAGCTCGAGGCGCTCGTCCTGCGCCAGCTCGGCATGAGCGCGCTTTATGCGGCGAAGTTCCGCGAAGCGGCGGCGCGCGCGTTGCTCTTGCCGCGCAAGTTTCCCGGACGTCGCGCGCCGCTGTGGCAGACGCGCAAGAAGGCCGCGGATCTCTTGAAGGCGGCTTCACGGCAGCCGTCGTTCCCCATCTTGCTCGAGGCCTACCGCGAGTGTCTGCGCGACGTCTTCGACCTGCCGGCACTGACCGAGATCATGCGCGGCATCGGCCAGGGGATCATCGTCACCAAGGTCGTCAGCCCGCCCAAGCCTTCGCCCTTCGCGTCCGGGCTGCTCTTCAGCTACGTGGCCAACTACATCTACGACGGTGACGCCCCGCTGGCCGAGCGGCGCGCCCAGGCGCTGACCGTCGACGAGACGCTGCTGCGCGAGCTGCTGGGCGAAGCGGAGCTGCGCGAGCTGCTGGATCCCGACTGCACGCAGCTGGTGGAGGAAGAGCTGCAGCAGTTGCCCGAGCGGCTCCGCGCCCGCAGCGCCGATGGGGTTCACGATCTGCTTTTACGCCTGGGCGATCTGGACCGTGGCGAGATCGACAGGAGGTGCACCGGCCCGGCCGTCGCTGGCACGATCGAGGATCTGGTCCTCGCCCGTCGCGCGGTCGAGCTGACCATCGGTGGGCGTCGGCGCTTCGTGGCCAACCGGAACCCCGTCGCCGTTGGGCAGCACGGCAAGTGCGGTGGCCGACG
>JANNNO010000155.1:0-4368 GCA_031398585.1 Myxococcales bacterium
CGGTGAGCAGCTCCGGGCCGCGGCCGCGCGGCGCCGGGTCGTCGAGCGTGACCGGAGCCGGTGCCGGCGCGGCCGCTGGATCCAGCAAGGCCTTCCACTCCTCGAGCAAGCTGGCGTCGACTCCGCGCACGATGCTCGCCAGCGAGAACGCCAGCTCGTCGACCTCGGGGGTGCGAAAGCGAGCAGGAACGCTCTGCCCGAGCGCCTTGGTCGCTTCGGACAGATAACGCAGCACGATCCCCTCGGAGCGTTGCAGGCCGTACTCCTTGATGTAGTCGTTGAAGCTGGTGAAGCTCTCGACGATCTCGCGCGCGACCGACTTGGGCGCGATGTTCTCGCTGCCCACCCAGGGGTGACGATCGGAAAAATCGTTGAACGTCTCGTAGATGAACTCGCGGTTGGGCTTGGGCCACTCCAGCTTGTCGAGCTCTTCCATGCGCTGCTCGTACTCAACCCCTTCGGCCTTGAGCCGTTCGACGGTCTCGCGTTTGATCTTGTCGAGCTGAGCGAGCAAGACCGGGCGCGGGTTCTCGAGCACGGCCTCACACAGCGAGAGCACCTCGAGCGGATAGCTCTCGAGGGCGGGATCGAGCTTCTCGAGCGTCTCGACGAGGTAGAGCGACAAGGTGTGGTGGAGCGAGAAGTCCTCTTGTAGCGACGGGTGAGGGGCGGGGTAGGGATTGCGCGCGCGTTCGTCCCGACGCAGCTCGATGAGCTCAGCTTTGCGCAAGGTGCGAAAGGCCTCCGCCGCGACCCGTTTCCAGCGGCGCTTGGCGACCTGGCTCTCGTGCGAAGCCGCGATCAGATCCAGCAGGCGCCGGTAACCACCGCCGCGTTTCGGATCGCCGCCTTCACCCTGCAGGAGTCCGAGCAGCAACCCGTGGCTCACGCCGAAGCGTGATTCCAGTGGCTCGGGCGTGCCGGCGACCAGGCGGTCGAAGGTCCCCTTGTCGAAATGCACGTAGCCCTTGTCGGGCGGCTTCTGCTTGTGGACCTTCTTGCCGGTAGCGGCCTTGGCCGCGAGCTTCTTGTTCTCGACGACGTACGCAGGCGCCTGCGCGATGACCCAGCCACGCTCGTCGAATCCCTTGCGACCGGCCCTTCCCGCGATCTGCCGGAAGTCGCGCACGGTGAGGATGGCGTCCTTGTTGCCGTCGTACTTGCACAGCTGCGTGAAGAGCACGGTCCGGATCGGGATGTTGACGCCGACTCCGAGCGTGTCAGTCCCGCTGACGACCTTGAGCAGCCCCTTTTGCGCGAGCCGTTCCACCAGGCGCCGGTAACGCGGCAGAAGGCCGGCGTGATGCAGGCCGAGTCCATGGCGTAAAAAGCGCTGCAGCTCCTTGCCGTAGGGGCTGGCGAAGCGCTCGCCGCGCAGAGCGACCTTGATCGCCTCCTTCTCTGGCTTGCTCGACAGATCCAGGCTCATGAGGTTCTGCACCTCTTCGGCCGCTGCGCGCTGGGTGAAGTTGACGAGGTAGATCGGCGCGCGCTCGCTGCGGATGAGGTCGAGGATGGTCTCGTGCAGGGCTGTTTCGCGGTACTCGAAGTCGAGCGGAACCGGCCGCTGCATGCCGCGCACGACCGAGATCGGCCGCCCGGTGAAGCTCTCGACCGCCTTTTCGATGCTGGTCGTGTCGCCGAGGGTGGCCGACATCAAGAGGAACGTCGTCTCGCGCTGGCTGATGAGCGGCAGCTGCCAGGCGATGCCGCGATCGCGATCGGCGTAGTAATGGAATTCGTCCATCACGACGTAGTCCGCCGGGATGCGCGCCGACCGGATGCCCATGTTGGAAAGCACCTCGGCGGTGCCACAGAGCAGAGGCGCATCGCGGTTCACGCTGGCGTCGCCGGTGACGAGGCCGACCTTGTCAGCGCCGAAGGTGTTGCAGAGATCGAAGAACTTCTCGTTGACCAGCGCCTTGACCGGGCAGCTCCAGAACCCGCGACGACCTTCGGCGAGCGCCTTGTAAAGAAACGCCGTGGCCACCAGGGACTTGCCCGACCCGGTCGGCGTCGTCAGCACGAGGTGTTTGCCAGCCAGCAGCTCGAACACCGCCTCCTCTTGCGCGGGATACAGCTCGAGGCCGAGGGCGGCGACGTGATCGAGAAAGCGGCCCAAAAGGGCGTCGGAGGTGACCTCCGGGGGTGGGGTTAGGATCGGCATGGCGGCAAACCTGGCGGGCAGCGGGAGAGATTGCAGTATCATCGCCGCCCTCGCGAGGGTCCACCCCGATGTCGAAGAGCTTCCTCGAGGCCCGCGCGGCCGTGCTCACCGAAGTTGCAGCCGCCGTATCGCGGACCGCAGCCACCCGGCGTGCGAGCGAGACGGTGCCGCTCGACGAGGCGGTCGGGCGCATTCTCGCAGCCCACGTGCGAGCGGACCGCGATCAGCCGCCGTTCCCGCGATCGACTCGCGACGGTTTCGCGGTTCGCGTCGCTGACGTGACCGATGGGGCGTCCCTCGAAGTGATTGGCGAGGTGGCGGCCGGGGCGAGTTTTGCGGGAATGATCTCCGCCGGACAAACGGTCGAGATCATGACCGGCGCGCCCGTCCCGGCTGGGGCCGACGCAGTCTTGATGGTCGAACACGTGACGAGGTCTGGCGATCGGATCATCGCGGGTCGAACCGTCGCGGCGGGCGAGAACATCGTTCCCCGCGGCAGCGAGCTTGGTGCCGGGGCGGTGGCCGCCCGCGCTGGCCAAGTGCTCGATCCTGCGGCGGTGGCCCTACTGGCCTCGCTCGGATGCGCGCGACCGGTGGTGCACGCCCGCCCCCGCGTCGCCATCGTCGGCACCGGCGACGAACTGGTCGGTATCGACGAGACGCCGGGGCTGGCTCAGATCCGCGACTCGAATCGTCACTGCCTTGCGGCGTTGGTGCGTCGGGCGGGCGGTGAGCCCGTCGCCCTGCCGATCGCCCGTGACGATCGTGCCAGCATCGAAAGGTCGCTGGCGAAGGCCGCTGAGCTCGGCGACGTGGTGCTGGTCACGGGCGGCGTCTCGATGGGCAAATACGATCACGTCGAGGCGGCGCTGGCGGCCATCGGCGCCGAGGTGGTCTTCGAGAGTGTGGCGATTCGCCCGGGAAAACCGCTGGTTTTCGGCTTCCTGGCGGGAAAACCCTTCTTCGGCCTGCCCGGCAACCCGCTGTCGGCTTACGTCACTTTCGAGCTGTTCGCTCGGGCCGCGGTCGAGCTTTGTGGTGGCCGTCCCGAGGCCAGCCCGCTGCGGTTCGGGGCCGCGCCGCTCGCGGTCGCGTACACGCAGCGTTCGCTGCCGCTGACGGTCTTCCTGCCCGCAGCGTTCGAGCGTCCCGCAGGAGGGGCAAGCGCCGCTGTTTCGCCGTTACCGATTCGTCCCGTGGCCTCTCAGGGTTCCGGCGATCTCGCGGCGTTGTCGGCGGCTGATGCCTTTGTGGTGGTTGAACCTGGCGTCACGTCACTGCCGGCGGGGACCTGGGCCACTGTCTTGCCGAAGTGAGGGGGCCGCGTGTCTAAGCTCGACTCTGCCTCGCCAAACGCCCGCCGCTCATGGTTTCCTGCCTCCGCCTCTTCTTTTCAGACGCCGAGGAAACGCGTAAGAATCCCCCCGGGCTCGATCTTCGTGCCCGCCAGCAGCTCGGAGACGCGCATGTTGATAGCGAGACGTCATGATCGCCTGGCCCGTGTCCTCCTCGTCTCCGCTTGCGCGATGAGCGCGGCGGCGCTCACCGGATGCAAGGAGGAATTTTCCGACGAAGCCTTCGGGGTCCTCGACCTCGCCTCGTTCTACGGAGGCACGCGGACGGATCCAGCAGCGAACCTGCCGCGGGAGATCCCTACGCAGGCAGGGTACGTGGGCGGCGTTCCCGCCGAGCTCTACGACTTTGGGGCCGTTCCCGCCATCACGAACGTCAACGGCGTTCCCACCGGCGTGCGCGTCTCTCCCATGTACTTCTTCTTCAACGGCTCGGGCCACCCGCTCTTCTCCCGCCCCGTGCGCGAGCTGCGGGACGGGACCGACTGGATGAAGGGCGGCAAAGGGGTTCGCAACCCCAACCCCAAGGATTTCTGCGCGGTTGAGGGCGCCGATCCGGTCAATTGCAAGACCAGCAACGAGAAGGAAAAGACCGAACGGTCGTATCCTTTGCGGACACGCGATCTCGTCGTGGATTCGCGACGTGGCAGAGCCGACTATCAGCGCCCCGTCATCGAAGTCATTCCCGGCGACAACCAGCCGCCGCGCCGGCAATACACGGGTCTTTGGGAGATCGTCGAGGTCACCGTGCCCGACGACTACGATCCCGACTCCATCAAGCACTTCGGAACGCTTCAGCGTGCCCTCGATTCGGGCAAGTTTACCCAACGGGCGACGGGCAAAGTCATC
>JANNNO010000338.1:0-38677 GCA_031398585.1 Myxococcales bacterium
GCCATCTCGATGGCTTTGGCGACCACTTCGCCAAGCTCGACGGGCTGGCGGTGCAGCTCGATCTTTCCACGCGTGATGCGCGAAACGTCGAGTAGATCGTCGACGAGCCTCACCAGGTGGCGAACCTGTCTCTCGATGACGGCTCGTTCTTTTTCGAATGCGTGGCCGTCGGCCTTGGAGGCGTCGGCACTGCGCAGCTTCATGAGCTGCAACGCTGTCAGGATCGGTGACAGCGGATTGCGCAGCTCGTGCCCCAACATCGCCAGGAAGACATCCTTGGCCCGGTTGGCGGCCTCGGCAGCCACACGCGCAGCCTGGGCCTCGCGGAACAGTTGGGCGTGGTCGAGCGTCATCGCGCCACGCACGGCCACCTCTTCGGCGAGAGCCACGTCATCGGGCGAGAACCGCCGCCGCGAGAAAGTGTGTGTGAGGCTGAGGCATCCGATGATGCCGCCCCGGCCCCGCAGCGCGACCGCGACGTTGGCATGCACCTCCGCCGCCTGCGGCAGAGCCAGCGGCTCGACACCGGCCGCCGAGCTTTCCGGTTTCCTGTCCTGGCTGCGGTTGAGCACCTGGGTCTTGCCCGACTGGATGACCTCCGCGATGCCGAAAGCGCTGCTCGGATCAGCCCTACTCGAATCAACCCCGCTCGGATCAGCGCTGATCGGATCGACCCGGCTCGGAGAGAACGCCCGCGCCGCCGGATCGTCAGCGTGCGCAGTCGAAGCCGGCACGATGCTGCCGTCGTCGCGCCGGATATAGATGGTGCAGACGTCAGCCAGTTCGGGTACCGCCAAGCGGGTGAGTCGTTCGATGCCAAGCGACGACCCCTGCAGATCGCCGACCAGCTCCTTCGTGATGGCGTCGAGCAGGGCCATGCGCTGACGGGCGGCCTCGGCTTCCTGGCGAGCGACGCGCTCGGATTCCAGCAACGCCCGCCGCGCCGTGATGTCGGCCAGGGTGCCGATCCATTCGCGAACGCTGCCGTCTTCGTTGCGAACCGGCGCTGCCCGCAGCAGCATCGGGACGTAGACACCGTCGCGGCGACGCAATCTGCCTTCCACCTCGAGCAGGCCGGGGGCAGCCAATCTGCGTTCCCAGAGCGCCACCACCTGGGTGCGATCGTCGGGGTGCAGAGCCTGCAGCGCCTCACCCCGGCTCAGCTCTTCGAAGCTCTGTCCGGTGAACGCCCGCCAGCTGGGCGAGTCTTCGCGCATAAGCCCTCTGGCATCGGCGGTCCAGACGATCTGGCTGGTCCCTTCGGCCAGTGTCCGGAAGCGCTCCTCGCTCCGGCGCATCTGCCGCTCCAGGTGCTTCTGTTCGGTCACGTCGTGATACGCAGCCACTGCCGAGACGATGGCGCCGCTGGCGTCGTGGATCGGGGCGGCGGTCGCCCTCACCACCGCGCTTCGACCGTCTACGCGACGAAAGTGCAGCTCTTGCCCGTCGACCACTTCGCCGTGTAGGGCTCGTCGCAGGGGATAGTCCTCGACCGCGTAGGCAGTGCCGTCATCGTGCCAAGCGGGAAACGCCAGCCGTGGATCGGCAGGCGAATCTGGCGACAGCAGTTGCGCGCCGAAAAATTCGCTTGCCAATTGATTGATGAAGACAATCTTTCCGGCAGCATCGGCGATCATCACCGCTGCGGGGATCTGCTGCAGGATCTCCGATTGACGCCGGTGCGAAGCCTCCAGCTCCCCGCGCGCCGTCTGCTCCCGCTCGAGCAGCGAACGGACTTCGTGCTTCTGCCGCTGCGCCTCTTCGAAGAGCCGGGCATTGTCGATCGCGATGGCACCTTGGCCCGCCACGCCCAGCGCCAGGCGCTCGCTGCGTGCCGAGAAGACCCCTTCGGCCTCGTGCCCGAAGAACAGACCGCCCAGCACCTCACCGGTTCGCGAGATCACTGGAACCGCGAGGTAGCTACGCACCGGAAGATGCCCTTTTGGCATGCCTCGGTTGGGCGCGTTCCTGCCGTAGCGGGGATCCTGGGTGATGTCGTCGCTGCGCACGACGCCTTCTCCCCGGAAGGTGGGCCCAAAGATGGCCGTGTTACGCGGCATCGGGAAGCCCTCGAACGCAGAACGAGGCGCTCCCGAAAGCGTGTAGAGCAGAAGACTCTCACCATGGGCGTCGGTGACGTTGTGAAAGTAGGCGCCGAACTGCGCCCCGACCAGCTTGGTCGCCTCGTCAGTCAACAGCTGCAACAGCCGCCCGTGATCCAGCTCGGCGGTGAGAAGCGCGTTGATCCTCTGCAAGATGTCAGCGTCGACGCGCAGCCGTGCCAGCTCGAGGTGGGTTCGCACCCGCGCTACCAGCTTGGCGGGCGAAAACGGCTTGCGAAGGTGGTCGTCAGCACCCGCTTCCAGGATCTCGCCGCGCGCCTCGTGGCCAGTCGCGCCCGACAGGAAGATGATCGGTATCTGCTTGGTGCTCGGGTTGGCTCGCAGGCGTGCCAGCAGCTCCCTGCCATCGAGTGACGGGAGCGTCAGCTCGGAGACGACGAGCGCCGGTGGATCGCGCTCGATGAGCGCCATCGCTTCAGCGCCGTCGCCGAGTGACGTGACGCTGAAGTGCGGGGCCAGGACCTCCGTCAGCTCGGCGAGCAGCTTCGGATCGTCATCGACGAGGAGCACCCTGTCGTTCGAGGCGCGCGTGGCGGGGCCGATCGCCGGCAGTTCGTCGCTGCGGTTCTGCGCCTCCTCGGGGACGCGAGCGCGGGTGATGGCGGCGGCGATCTCGTCAGCGACGGCCCGAACCAGATCGGTGGTCGCCGATCCCGCCATGACGTGCGGGGAGAGCCCCGCAACGAGCACGGCGAAGGGCCGGTCGGCGTCGGGCGGCGCGATGGGCGCCAGGACCGCGGCCGTGGGCGGTCGTTCCTCGCCGGCGATGTTCTGGCATCGGCCCGAGGCGACGACTTCGGCGAGCGGCCAGCGCTCGGCTTGCGTCAGGTCGGCCGGAGGGTCGGCGACGACGCCGCTGCCCGCCTTGGCCAGCAGCCGCGTTGAACCGTCCCTCTCGATTCGGTAGATGAGGGAAAAGGCGAAGTCGCGCGCGCGGCGCAAGACGATTGCCGCCGTCTCGCAGACCTTTTCAACCCCGTGCAAGCCGCGAAGCTCGGTGGCCAGCGAACCGAGCAGCGCCAAGCGACGTTGCGCCAACACGCGCTCGGTGGTCTCGAAGAGGGTCGCCGTCGCGGCCAACGCCGTGCCCCCCGGACCGAGGACAGGGGTCACCGCCCAGGTGGCGAAAGCTTCGTGATGGCCTTCGCCGTCGCCCGGCCGGCCGTCACCCGACGGCACTGAGCGAAGGCAGGGCACGTCGGGAACCAGCTCGGCGCGACCATTGTCGAGCGCAGCGCGCAGGATCGCTTCACACGCGGCCAGCGCCGGTGGCCGTGCCGCCCCCTCGGTCAGGGGTGCTGTCAGGCCAACGAACCGCGCGAACGCATCATTGTAATGGGCGACGAGTGGGTGCCCCCAGCCGATCACCGCGGCAAGGGGGGAGCCCTTGACCAGCTCCACCGCGTGAGCGACGGCTTCCGGGACGTGATCCGTGTCCCCGCCCGACCGAGCGGCCGGACGCATGCCTTCTGCACCGGCGGTTTCCCACGCCGGGCCGTCACGCTCGCCTAGAGCGTCGGAAGGATCGTGGTGAAGGGACGTCATTTCCTCAATCCTGCAGCGTGTCGAGCAATCGCGCGCTTCGAAGGCACGATCGCGGGGCGAAGGTGCGGTTGAAGCCAGCGCCTCGCCTAGCAAAAGAGCATTTGCGAGCACTTTGCTCGTGGCCAGCCTCACGATGACTCGGGCGCCAGTCCTCAGCGCCGTGGCAGTCAACTTCGTGGTCGAAAAATGCAGTTCGCGAAGCCGATCCAAGGGCACCCCTCAAAATCGGTGTCGAAAACTCTCGATCGTTGAGTCGCCCACATGCGCGTGCTATTGATTGGCGCTCGACAACAGGCGTTCGATACGCGTTCCGCGCTCGACACGTCAAAATGACCCAGGAGACCTTCAGATGACCCGTTCCACAGCACGAGACAAGGCGATCCTTTCGGCGCGACCTGGCATACAGCCCGTCGTCCCGTTCGTAGCGCCGGACGCCGACCGCATCCCGACCGGGGGCGAGATGGTCGTGCAATGCCTCGAGCGCGAGGGGGTCGACGTCATCTTCGGGCTGTCGGGTGGCGCTGCCATGCCGATCTTCGACGCCCTCGTCGACTCGAAGATCAAGCTGGTCCTCGTGCGCCATGAGCAGGGCGCGACCCATATGGCCGACGGCCTCGCCCGATCCACCGGTCGCGTGGGCGTCGCGCTCGTCACGTCGGGCCCCGGCGCCACCAATGCGGTGACCGGCCTGCTAACCGCGCTGATGGATTCCGTCCCGATGATCGTCCTGACCGGACAGACCATCACCCCGATGCTCGGCAAAGACGCCTTCCAGGAAGCCGACGTCACCGGCATCACCTACCCGGTGGTCAAACACAGCTACCTGGTCAAGAACGTCAACGACATCCCACGCGTGATGAAGGAAGCGTTCTACATCGCGACCTCGGGTCGCCCCGGCCCTGTCCTGATCGATCTGCCCAAGGACGTGACCAGCGCGAAGTGCACGGCGCCCTTCACTGACGTCGTCAATCTGCCCGGCTATCACGTCCCCTCGCGCGCACGCCCGGAAGATCTCAAGAAGACCGCGGCGCTGTTGACGAAGAGCAAGCGCCCCGTCCTCTACGTCGGTCACGGCTCGGTGATCTCGAACGCGGGCAAGGCGATCTACGAGTTGGCCGAAAAGCTTCAGGCACCGATCGTCAACACCTTGCTCGGCAAGGGCGCGGTCGCGGAAGACAAGCCGCTTCACCTCGGCATGCTGGGCATGCACGGAACCGCTTACGCCAACAAGGCGGTCGCCAACTGCGACTTCATCATGGCGATCGGCGCGCGCTGGGACGACCGCATCACTGGCAAGCTGTCGGAGTTCTGCCCGGAAGCGACCAAGATCCACATCGACATCGATCCGGCGGAGTTCGGCAAGATCATCCGCCCCGACGTCAGCCTCGAGGGCGACGCCCGTCAGGTGATCGAGGATCTGCTGCCGCTGGTGAGCAAGTGCGACTCGTCCGAGTGGCTGAAGCAGGTGGGCGCCTGGCGCAAGCAGTACCCGCTCAAGTACGTCAAGAAGGGCGGCCTCAAGTCGCAGTACGTGCTGGATCGCCTGGACAAGCTGGGCGGCCGCGACGCGATCATCACCACCGACGTCGGCCAACACCAGATGTGGGCGGCGCAGTTCCTCCTCACCACGAAGAACCGTCACTGGCTCTCTTCGGGTGGCGCGGGGACCATGGGCTTCGGCGTTCCTGCCGCGATCGGCGCGCAGTTCGCGAATCCCGACAAGAAGGTCTGGACGGTCGTCGGCGACGGCGGCTTTCAGATGACGATGTGTGAACTGGCGACGGCGGCCCTGCACAAGCTGCCGATCAAGATCCTCATCATCAACAATCGCTACCTCGGCATGATTCGCCAGTGGCAGGAGCTCTTCTACGACAACCGCCTCTCGGGCGCGGATCTGGAAGGCAACCCGGACTTCGTCAAGCTGGCGCAGGCCTTTGGCATCAAGGGCTGGCGGATCAAACGAGCCGGCGACGTCGATCGCGTGTTGAAGGCGGCCATGGAATACAGCGACGGCCCTTGCCTGATCGACGCCGAGGTTGTGAAGGAGGACAACGTCTTCCCGATGATTCCGGCGGGCGCCGCGCTCAAGGACATGCTGATCGAGCGGCCGAAAGTCCGCCTCGAGAAGCCGACCGGCTCCACCTAGGCCGCGCGTAGCTCGGAAGCTTCATTCACATGGATTCGCAAAGGACAGAGGAAATGGCCACTCTCACGTCGCTCGCGCTCACCCCGGCATCGTCCGAGGGGCACTCCCTGCACACCATCTCCGTGCTGGTGCGCAACCAGCCGGGCGTGCTCGTGCGCGTCTCGCTGGTGTTCGCCCGCCGCGGCTACAACATCGAGAGCCTGGTCGTCAGCCCCGACGTCACCAACGGCGATTTCTCGCGCATGACCATCACCTGCAGCGGTGATGCGCCGGCGTTCGAACAGATCTCGAAGCAGCTGACCAAGCTGATCGACGTCGTACACGCCGTCGACCACACGGGTCAGTCGGTGGTCGAGACCGAGATCGCCCTCATCAAGATCAAACCCGCCGACCTCGCCGCGCGCACGGAGATCCTGCAGATCGCCGAGCACTACAAGGCCAAGGTCATCGACTACGGCTCCGAGTCGGTCATCCTGCGCGTCTACGGCGAGAGCGACAAACTCGACAGCTTCGTCGGCCTGCTGCGCCCCTTCGGCATCAGCGAGCTCATCCGCAGCGGCAAAATCCTGATGGCCCGCGGCCCGCAGCCGACGTAAGCGGTTCGTCAGGCCTGCCGCAGGGGCGGCTATGAGCGATTCGTCTTCTTCCAGCTGATCCTTCGTCCAGTACCCCCGGATTGCAGTATCCCCGGATTGCAGTACCCCCGGATTGCTCGCTGTCCGGCAGGTTCGTGCCGTTTGCGTTGCTACCGTGGCGGGTCAGGAAGATCGTTCGCTGGAGCAACCATTCACCGGGGCAACCATCGAGGTTGCCCCGGTACCGCTGAATTTTGGCACGGGCCTTTCTGACCCCGGTGGGGTCAAGCCCCACAGCTCCAGGCGGGCTTTGTCGAACGGGATGCCGTACGATCTGCCGAGCTTGCAGATGCGTCTGCGAGGGGCATTGAGTCGGCGCGCCACAAGGTCCGACGGAGCCATGGCCGAGTTTAGGTGGCGAGAACGCTGGCATAGACTTAGTCCCATGTCACTGTTCCCACGTGAGTCGGCTGCACCCGACACCTAGATGGCCCCTGGAACAGGTGAAAAGCCTGGTCGCCTCAGGGAGTTACGAGCTTTCCCGATCCGCTCGCGTGGCCGCGTTTGAGACGCCGGAAGAAGCCAGCGCGGCGTTCTGCGGAGGGATCGTCAAATGAACAGGAAGAGTCGGGTCGAAAAGTGTGTCGAATGCGGCGGCGAAGTCCGCTACGTCACGGGCGAGGGCCGCACGACGGTTTACAAGGGCATCGAGATCCCCGTCCCGGAGGACCTCGCGATCAATACCTGCGCGGCATGCGGCGAGGAGTACATGGCGGCTGGGGAAGCTAAGACTTGGACAGCTGCGTTCGAGAAGGTCTACCGCGAGATCATCCGAACCCGCCTGATCGCTGCCCTCTTGGCGATAGGAGAGGACGTTCCTCAGCGGCGAATCGAACGAGCCTTCGGCCTCTCGGCGGGGTACCTCTCGAAGCTCAAGCAGGGTGACTCCGATGCGAGCCCGGGGTTGGTGTCTGGTCTGTCGCTCCTGGCGATCAACCCGAATGCGCTAGAGCAACTCGAAACGATCTGGTCGATTCGTCGCGGACGCAAAAAGGAAATGCGGCCCTAGAACGTGGAGGCACGACGCCCCAGTCCCCTGGAAAGGTGAAGGCTTACCGGCCGCCTTGCGATCCACCCATCCTCCGTATGGTGGAGCCCCGGCTTTCACAAGAGAGCCGGGCCCTGCGGCGAAGCACCCGGGTGCCTCGCCGGCAGGCGGGTCACAAAACGATCGTCTCGCCCGAAGAGAGAGTGCCAGTGAAGCGTCGTTGTCGCGCCATCGGCAGGCGGATGGGTCGGGCGAAGCTGGCCAGGATGTTGTGGCGGACCATGTTGTTGAAGGCCTCGGTCCGTGTCGGAGCCGTCACGTGGGCTGGTAAGTCCACGTTGGCGAGCTTGTCCTCGAATCGATTCGGGACCGCCGGTCGGACGCCCGCTCGCACGTTTTGGTAGTGAAGGCCGATCGCGCGAGCGCGGTTGAGCAGATCGATGTCTTGCCAGGACATCGGCAAGAAGGATTCGTCGTAACCCCCAAGCTCCTGCCAGCGTTGACTGGTGAGGGCAATGCGCCCGCAGGTGCCAGCCATCGCGTGTACGTCACCGTTGTGCAGGCAAACGTCGGGGTCGGCGCCGAAGACCCGCTCGACGATGGCAATGGTCTCGGGTGTGATGAAGTTGTCTGCGTCGAGATTGAAGAGAACGTCAGGCTGCCGCCGCAACGCCAGCCGGTGGGCGAGATTCTTCGCGACGCTCATGTGAAACGTGCGCGGGTCGGTGGTGCGAAAGGTGATCAGCCGCCCGTCCGCGATTGCATCGCGATGCTTCGCAAACAACGCAGCGAGATCGTCGTCGGAATTGAAGTCGCAGATCGCGAGGACGTGCGGCGTCCCTTCAAGCACGCGAAGGTTGGCTGGCAGCGTCTGCTCGAGCTGCCAGCCGCGGTTCATGCACGAGGTCGCAAAACCGATCTTCACGCGGCGGCCGGGCCTTTCGGCTTTTCCACCTTCTGACCCTTCAACTCGTCTTCGTCGTCCGGCCAGAGCAGACCATAACCCTCTCTGCCCTGGGCGCAGAGCACCCGCTGCGGCATCCACGCATACCCGTCGTTCCCCCAGTCGCGTCCGGCGCTGTTACGAACCAGATACCTTACCTGCAGGAGCTCATCGTCCTCTCGTTTGGTGTCCAGAAGCCGTTGCAACATGTCCCGCACCGTGCCGCCCTTCTGACCTTGTTCGAACTCATAGCCCATCAGCAGGACAGCGTGAGAGAAGCAGAGTTCGTCGTCGATCTCTGGGGCAATCTCTTCATCCAGTCCCGTCGCGAGGAATGCGTCGCCAACTCGGATGTGCGCGACGATCGGACGCCCCGAGCTAAGCCAGGCAAGCCAGGCTTTCGTACTCGTGCCAAGATTGACGAGATGGCCGGCTTTGCGCCGCCCAAGGGCAGCGAAGAAGTCGTCGACGTTGCCTTGGTAGAGTTGATGGGAGTCCGTCGGCACCTCCGATTCGGTCGCGTAGCCAAACTTCTTGATGACATGCAATCCGGAACGCAAGCTCGTGCCAGCACCCGCAAGCATGGTCGTCGGGCGCTCCGGTTCCGGGTCCATCTCCTTAGCCGCCTGCCAGATGAATCGAACTGAAGGCGGGTCGAAAGCCACGCGTCGCTGACGTTCGATGAGATCGGCAATCGCGTGACCGACACAACTAGCGTCGCGCCCCTGATCGCCGATGGTGAACCAGGGAGCACGCAAGTCCACGGCCTCGGTCGATGCCTTCAAAAAGTGATGCCGCAGCCCTTCGAAGTAGGTGGCTGATTCCTCTGCGAGACGCCGCAAGGCCACTTCATTGATATCGATGGAGACGACCGCTGGATTCGCCTCGCCAGGTGCTGTTCTCGCGGCAAGTGCGGACGACCGACCCGTATAACCACTGTCCGATACCGAGGTCAGAGTGTGTTCCGCCTTGGGAGAGGCGCCCGCAGGCTCTTCCACGCTGCCCCCGGCTGCCGTCGCCTGAGCTTCTACCCGCTCGCGCGTCTGACGAACGACGATGTCGGCTAGCTCGCTCGTTGGTATTTCGTCGCTCAACCATTTTTCAAGCTTGAGCTTCGAAGGCAGCAGAATGTCTTCATTCGGGTCATGCACGGACCCTCGCAAGTCACCCAGCTGTCCTAGAACGCGGGACGAAACTGGGTTGCCGGATTCGCCACCTGGAACAAGGCTACCTACGGTCATCATCCACCTCCGTTATTGAAAGGCCACGACGTCACGGGTCCAGTCGTCGCTCTCACTCTGCCAGCGAGGCGACCGGCGTTCGTCTCGCAACGCCTTCGCCAGTGGTGCCCCTTCGCGCACACGCCGCCACACTGACTCGAAGAACGGACGCGCGGCCGCATCTTCCACGGGAGACGGCGATGCAATGACAAATCGAGCGCCGGCACGTAGGAAAGCTGATGGCATTCCATGGCTGTACGACCAGTAGCGGGCGGACCGCCCGACGTCGCAGGCTCCTAAAACAACGCCCGGACGGCGAGGCAGGACAAGCGACTCGATGGCACCCGCGTCCAGCAGAGGTTCGCCGCCGTCGTCTTCGGCCAGCACCAAGGCGGGAGCATCGGAGATTTCCCGATCCAGCAAACCATGCGCGTGAATCTCGATGAGATCTGCGCTGGGCAACTGCGCCAGGACGGCCGCGGGGGTCGCCTCGCGACCGGCCAGGCTCACGACGCGCTCTCCGACGAACGGCTCGATACGCTGCCGGTTCAGGCGGGGCAAGCCGAAGCGGGAGGGGATTGCGACGTCGTGAACGATTAGGCGAACCTCGGTCGCGATGCCTCCTTCGGGTGGACGGTTGCCCCCCGCACCGAACCGGTAGGACCACGCGACGTGCGCGGGCAGGAGACGAGGTCGACCGAAAAAGGTTGGCGGCGCTAGGACATCGACACTCTGGCAATCGCGTAAGGCATCCATTACGGAGGCTGGGATCGCCACCTCGGCACGAGTGGGGTCCGAGTCAAACACGCGCGGTGCCAGCGTCGTACCAATCCGCGCGGGGCCTTCGTGGATACCGGCCGTCGTCCCGTCTGCGGTGCGGAAGGCGAGCGCATACCAGCCCGAATCGCTGGCCAACCCGATAGCACAGCGTTTCGGCGGCTCAATCCGCAATGCCGAGGCCAGTGCCTCAAAGACCGCGGCGTGGCGTCCCTGAGAGCTAGCCGACGTCGCGAGGGTCGAGTGAGCCTGCATACGGAGCCGTTCCTTTGCTGCATCCCTAGTGTCATCGAATCGAGCGATCACGCGCTCCAGATGGGCACGTGCTCGCCTCGGATCGCGTCCCAGCCAGGCACGGCCAGCGTAGAGATCGCCCCAGCCTGCTCCCGCCAGCGTTTTGCCACCGGCCGAACCTGCGAAGGCAGCGAGACTTTCGTCGAACCAGAGCGACAGAGAGGAAGGCTGCCGGTCTTCACGAATCAGGTTGGCGAGCACATTGAGCCCAACATGCTCGAGAACCGGCCACTTGCTTCCACAGGGCTTGGCAGCCATCAACTGCGCACGCGCGCGCACATAGTCTCCAGCAAGCGCCGCGAGCTCCGCCAAGCCGGACCGGCCGGCAATGGCCGCCTTGCAATCGTCGTCTCGAAGCGAAAGCTCCTCCGCGTAGGCGCCAGAAAGGCTGCGCTCCTGTCGGAACGCCCCTAGTCGCGCCAGGCCGCGATCGGCTTGTGCGTCCCACCCATCGATCAGCTCGGCAGCTGCCTCCCGCTTGGCCGACAGCAGAAGGTCACGTGCGGGCTGCAGGCGATAGAGCTCGATGAGTAGATTGGCCAACCGGATTCTCGCCTCGGCGCAGATCACAGGCATTCGAAGCTGGCTGCAGGTAAGAAGGACACTTCGATATGTGGCCACCGCTCGTTCGCGCTGGCCCTCGCCCGAGAGGGCGCTCGCGCGCAGAAGGTCGTCATGCAACTCATGGCGCGTGTCTGGCAACACGATCGCCCGCCGCTGGTGCCCCCCGGCCACCTTCTCCCTAGGGCCGTTGTCCGATGTACCCGCCTTCTTGAGCTCTAGGGCGCCTCGAGCCATGCGGGCGAAGCTCTGCGTGCCGTAGTGGCGGTCCAGCTCGACACCGGCTGCCATCGCGGCGCGATCCGCAGGAGCCTCCCCGAGTGCCTTTTCAAACGCGATGCGGACATGTTCCGGGTGACGGTCGAGGATGAGCTGGCTGGGCAGCTGGCCGCGCCGGAGCCCCTCCAGCTGAGCCTGCAATTCCGCCTTTTCGCGCGCGCGACGGTCGAGTGTCGCCTTCAGCTCATCGGCGCGCGTGCGGGCCTCGTCAGCCCAGCCGGGCTCGCCCAGCGAAGCGGCGGCGGCGAAGCTTCGGATCGCGGCGCGTGGCAGCTCGAGGCCGGCGAGTATCAGCCCACGGTTGAAAAGCGCCTGCGGGTGCTGCGGATGCTCGCGCAGGATCTCGTCGAGCAGGCGTAGGGCAGCGTCGCGTGCATCCGGATCGTCGACCATGAGAGCCGCGAGATCGCTCCGTTGCGCCAGGGACGGTGCGAGCTCTTGCAACGTCCGACGCGCGCGCGTCGGATCGCAAGACAGAGCGTGCGCGCTGGCCAAGCCATGCCCGTCTCTAGCGCGTTCGAAGGCCATCAGCCGCCCCGAGTCGGGACGCGGCCCGCGGGAGAGTGCAGCGCATGCCCCACCCGGCGGCCGATGACCGGCAGCGAGCGGATGGGTGAGGCGCGCAGCAAACGGACGGGTCGGGGCCGCCATCAAGTCGGCGAAGACCGCCTCGATCGCGGTTCGCGTCCGCCACCGTTCCATCCCCCACCGGCCCGTCTCGATCGCGAGCGCGGCGAGAATGGCAGCGCCGAGGACGGGCCAGGCGCGACGGGACCAGCCGCCACCACCGACCTCGTGAGCCGGCGGGAGGGCTGTCTTCATCGGCTCGGCTCGACCCGCAAGGCCTCGGCTCGGGCCCTTGCCTCGGCCGCCCATCCCGGTTCACCTGTGGCCGCAATCGCGGAGAAGGCATCGGCCGCTTCGGTACGCCGATCGAGCTCGGCAAGAGCGACGGCGCGGTTCCAGCTTGCGAAGGAAGCGCCCGGCAAACGCGCGAGGACCGCCTCACTCAGGGCGAGAGCGGCGCTCGCATCACCGCGTTCCAGCGCGACCACGGCGCGGTCGTTCAGCACCGCCGGAGAATCTCCGGCCAGCGCGAGCAGCTCCGCAGCCGTCTCGAGATCACCGTCGCGCAGATTCGCCATGGCGAGCCCGTGGCGATCTTGCTTGGCTTCTAGCCCGGCTAAAACCGCTTGCCGGGTCAGTGGGCCCGTCGTCGTACCGCCTCCTGCTCGCAACACTGGACACGGCTTGGGCTGTGCAAGATCGCCGTAAGCGATGCGACCGCGGATAGATCGACACTCGGGTCGTTCGAGGCTCGCGAACTGTTGCGGAGCGGGCATCATTCGAATCCCGGCGAAAAGAGCGATCATCGCGGCAGAGACGACCGGCAGCAGTCTGCTGGCGCGGAACCAACCATCCAGGAAGTCACGAATGATCTCAGTCAGCTTCCGCGAACGAGGCTTGGTCGCTTCACGGGTGCCGTCGGTCGCGGGGGCCATCGGGACCGCGGTTGACACCGAAGGAATCAAGGTCGGCAGCTCGAGAGTGCGCAACGGACCACTTGCCAACGCCTGCGCGGCTAGATCGTCCAACACGAGAATCTCTTCGAGAGTCCCGGGGCACGCCCGGCAACTCGCCAGGTGGTCGCGGAACGCGTCTGCGTCGTCGCGGCCGAGCTCTCCGTCGGCGAAGGCGTGAATCTTTTCGCAGGCTATGTTCATCACCCGACCTCCTCGTGAGGGCGACGTGCGGGGGGAGCTTGCCCGGGATCCAGCAGACGGCGGAGCCGCTCGCGTGCTCGCAACATGCGCGTGCCGACGGTGCCAACGGGGATCTTCAGCTCGGTGGAGATCTGATCGTAAGAGAGGTTGCGGACGAGGCGCAGCTCGTAGACTTCGCGGAAGGCGGGGTCTAGCTGCATGAGGGCGGCCCTGACCTCGTCGTAGCTGACTTGTTCGCTCAAAGCCGGGGGGTTGTCGTCGCGGTCGGGCTCGCTCACGTCGATGTCGCTTGAAAGGGGGACCAGCAGGGGACGGCTGCGGCGTTTGCGGCAGCGGTCGACGAAGACGTTGACCATGAGACGGAGCAGCCAGGCGCGCAGGTTGGTGCCGCGCTGGAACTTGTCGACTGACTTCATGGCCTTCACCAAGGCGTCCTGTACGAGATCGTTGGCCTCATCCGCGTTGCGCGTCAGGCGACACGCGCGGATCAGGAGATCACGGCGGAGCGCCGCGATGGCGTCGATGAGCTCTCGGGCGTCGGCCGCCGGGGGGCGGTCACCGGAGGGAAGCCCGAGAGCGTGAGCTCCCGACGGCGTTTCGGACGTGGCCTTGCCGTTCATGTGCCGACAACCAGCAAACGGAGGCGGCGAGGTTTGTTCCCGGCTTTTTACCGAGATCACTGGCAAAGCGGCGCGGCGCGAGATTACCAGGGGTCCTGAGACCGCTCAGCCGGGGCACAGGAAGCGAGCGCCCCAATCGCCCGGCCTCCGCCGTCCGGCCATAAAGAGAGGGGGGCATCAACAACGGTCCGCTCACACTCCGCGCACCCCGGCAACTTGACAACATGTTCTCATATTGTAAAGTTAGACCATCTTGACCACTTTGACGCGCGCTCGCGGCAATCGGCTCGAAAGGGTGAAAGCCTCGCGGCAATTTCGCGACGGGCGCTTTCGCAACACCAGTGGGCTGGGGCCCGCGTGGCAAAGCGGCGCCTTTCCGGTGATGCGCGACTTCTTGTTGGGCGGTAAGAAGCGGCGCCCCACCGCGGCCCTGCCGGTCGAGGATCCCACGTCGGTCTGGCAGCGACCCACCGAAGGATTGCGCATCACCTGGCTGGGGCACAGCACGCTTTTGATCGAGGTGGACGGTTTTACCGTGCTGACCGATCCCGTGTTTGGCGAGCGAGCGTCACCTGTCTCGTTCGCGGGAGCTCGGCGTTTCCACCCGACGCCGATCACCATCGCGCAGCTGCCGCCGCTCGACGCCGTCGTGCTGTCGCATGACCACTACGATCACCTTTGCGCCGCAAGCCAGCGCGAGCTCGCGCGGCGGCGGGTGCCCATCGTGACGTCGCTCGGTGTGGGCGCACATCTCGAGCGGCTCGGCGCCGACGCGCAGCTCGTAACCGAGCTCGACTGGTGGGAGAGCCACAAGATCACGGCCGTGGGCCGCGGCGAGATCGCGTTCACCGCCACGCCGTCACAGCACTTCTCCGGCCGAGGGCTCACCGACCGCAACACCACTCTCTGGTCGTCGTTCGTCATCGAGACCGAACATCGCCGCCTCTTCTTTTCCGGCGACACCGGCCTCACCGACGAGTTCGCGGCCGTCGCGCAGCGTTTCGGTCGCTTCGACGTCACGATGCTGGAGATCGGTGCCTGGCATCCGGCCTGGGGAAACATCCACCTCGGTCCCGCCAATGCCCTGCGCGCGTTCGAGATGTTAGGAGGCGGAGCGCTTCTGCCGGTTCACTGGGGCACCTTCGATCTCGCCCTTCATGCCTGGGACGAGCCGGCCGAGACTCTGCTCTCCCTCGCAGGGCCGGCGCAGGCACGCGTGCTCACCCCACGGCTGGGACGCCCGTTCGAGCCCGATCGCATCGATGCACCGGATCCGTGGTGGCGTACCGTAGGCCAACGCGCCGCCGTCGCCACCGACCTCGGCGCCAGCAACGCCGATCACGCCGCTTCGACCGCGTGAAACCGCTGCCCGATCGCCTGCGCCCGGTAGCCGAAGATCTGACGCAGCTGCGAGCCGATGTAGAGCGCCTGCGCCGCACGCCCGAGCGGGCCGAGAGGCGGGGCGAAGTAGACCCGGTCCTCCATCACGGTGGCGTCGCCTTCCGCCGTGAAGTGGTGTTCGTGCCACCACGATCGATAGGGGCCCTTGGCCTGCGCATCGACGAAGTAGCGACCGGGCACCCAGTGCTCGATGATCGTCCGCCAGCGTAAGCCGGCGCCGCCGACTCGGATGCCGTAGTCGATCGGCTGACCGGCTGCAATCGAACCGGGCGTTTTCTGCATGCGAAAGGCCATCGCCGCGGGCGTGATGATGCCGAGGTTCTCGGGTCGCGAAAAGAAGGCGAAGACGTCCTCGATTGCGGCCTGCAGCTTGATGCGCGTGCGCAGCAGATAGCGTGGTGGGCGAGCTTCCAGGTAGCCTCTCGGGTGCGGTGCCCCGGTCCCTGCCACGCCTGCGGGAGTCGCCGTTTCCGCTCCGGCAGAACCCGCACCTGCGCCCGGCCCCATCGGAGGCGGGTCGTGGTCGTCGAGCGTCTTGATCTCGATGCCGCGCATGCGCGCCGCCAGATCCCCGAGAGCCGCGTCGATGTCGGCGAACCGGTGCCGGAAGCCTAGATCGCGCAGTCGGCGGGCCGCCAACCGCTGACTGCCAAGCACGACCTCGGCCGCTTCACCGAGCGCGAGCTTCAGCGCCAACGCGGGCACCGCGAGCTTGGCCGTCTTGCCAGTGGCTCGCGCCAACGCATCGGTGACCTCGGTCATCGTCACCGACTGAGGCGCGACGAGATCGATCGCGCCCTGATAGCGGGCATCACCGAGGGCCGTGACCATCACTTCAATGACGTCGTCGAGGTGGCAGAACGGCAGGTATTGCTTTCCATCGCCGAGCCGCGCGCCGAGTCCTCGGGAGAAGATCGGCCAGAGCTTTCCGAGAAAGCCGCCGCCCAGGCCGAGCACGACGCCGAGCCGCGCTCGGACCACACGCACGCCGAGTGGTTCCGCGGCGCAGGCGGCGTTCTCCCAGGCGACACACGTCTCGGCGAGAAATCCACGGCCGGGTTCGCTGGACTCATCGAGGGGCTGGTCGCCGCGATCGCCGTAGTAGCCGACCGCGCTGGCGTTGACCAGGACCGCAGGGCGCTTGCGTGCCACCGTCATCGCGGCCACGAGGTCATTGGTCAAGACGACGCGACTCTGCACGATGCTGGCGCGGCGAGCTTTCGTCCACCGTGCTCCCGCCACCGGCTCGCCCGCCAGGTTGATGACGGCATCCGTGGACTCGAGCGCGGTTGCGAGCGCCCCCTGCCCAAGGCGCGCGTCGGCAACTTCCACCTCAGCCCCCAGCGACGACCGCGCGGCGTCGGGTGACCGCGCCCACGCGACGACTTTGTGGCCGTCGCGCAAGAGGCGAAGCAAGAGCGCCCGTCCCACGAACCCCGTCGCTCCGATCATCAAGACGCGCATACGGTACCTTCCCCTCTACCATTGATTCGCGCAACCACCCGGCGAGCAAGCGCGACGTGACGTTGCGGTTGTGACATCGATCGCAGGTGCCCACGCACGATGCCTTCCTGGTCGATCACGAAGGTCTCGCGACCGGGCCAGAGGCCCATGAACATGCGGACGCCGAATCGTCGAGCCACCACCCCACGGTCATCTGACAGCAGCATGTAAGGCAATCGGTGCCGATCAGCGAATCGGGCGTGGCTGACCACCGTGTCCGCGCTGATGCCGACCACCGTGGCTCCCGCGTCGACGAGCTCGGCGAAGGCGTCTCGGAACGCACAGGCTTCGACCGTGCAGCCGGGCGATTCGTCGCGCGGATAGAAAAAGAGCACCACCGGTCCGCGACCGAGGAGGTCCACGCTGCTGACCATACGACCGTCGGAGTCCGGCAGCGAGAAGTCCGGCATGGGATCGCCCATGTGTGGTGCGCGGGCCGTTTCGTGCCGTCCGGCCGATTCCCTGCTCATGTTGGTGTTCCTCGATAGGACGCGGGGGTGCGAGAACAATTGGTCTGGTTGGCGGGCGCTTCGGGCAGGGGGTCGAGCAAATGACCTGACCTGCGCGCTTTGGTCTCGAGGTAGTTCCGATTGAGGAGCCCCGGAGCGACCTGATGTTTCATCCGGGCCGCCACGACGATGCCGTGGCGCTCGAGCTGTTGAACCTTGTCGGGGTTATTGGTCAAGAGGCGAACCGAGCGCACGCCGAGTGAGAGCAGCAGCGCGCTGGCGATACCGTAATCGCGCTGATCATCCTTGAACCCGAGAGCGACGTTGGCGTCGACCGTGTCCAGGCCCTGCTCCTGCAGGCGATACGCACGAATCTTGTTCACCAGCCCGATGCCTCGTCCTTCCTGACGGAGATAGAGCAGCACGCCGCAGTCGGCAGCAGCGATCGCTCGCTGCCCGCGTTCCAGCTGTTCCTGGCAGTCACAACGAAGTGAGCCGAAGACATCACCTGTCATGCACTCGGAGTGAATGCGCGTGAGCACCTCGACCCGTCCCCACACGTCGCCGTGAACCAGCGCGACGTGTTCCTTGCCGTCGCGTCGGTCGACGAAGACCCGCATCTCGAAGTCGCCGTGACGCGTGGGCAAGCGCGCGACGGCGGCCAGGGTCGGCGGGTCTTCGAGAAGAGCCGATGGGGACGAGTGCGAGGTGTTTTCCTTGCGCATCGACGTCCTCAGGAGGGGGGCAGGAGGACCGAGTCGACGACGTGGATGACGCCGTTGCTGCAACCGATGTCGGCAGTGACGACGTTGGCCCCTCCGACGCGCACCCCGCTGGCGCCCGTTTCGATCTTCACGTCCGCACCCTGAACCGTCTTGGCCGAGCTGACCTTGGCGGCGTCGGCCTTGCTCACGCGGCCTGCGATGACGTGGTAGGTGAGCACCGCGCGCAGCTTGTCGCGGTTCTCGGGCTTGAGCAGATCGTCCACGGTGCCGGCGGGCAGCTTGGCGAAGGCGGCATCGGTGGGAGCGAAGACCGTAAACGGCCCGGCGCTCTTGAGGGTGCTCACCAGATCGGCCGCCTTGACCGCGGCGACGAGTGTGTTGAAGGAGCCGGCGGCGACCGCCGTGTCGACGATGTCCTTCTCCGCGACCGCGGGAGCCGGCGGGGGGTTCATGGTGGCGTCGTCGTCGGATTCACAAGCCATGGAGGTCATGGCGAAGGGCAAAACGGCTGCGAAGAGCATGCTGCGGAGCTTCATAGGAGTTCCTTTCGTGACGGGTTAACTGCCGTCCTGTCTAGGCTCTGTCTATTGCCTAGGGACAGAAGTTAGAAGCCACCGCGGTTGTGTCTTAGACAAAAATTCGACATCATCTTTTCGAATCATGCGGCGACCCCCTCCCTTCGCCTCCCAGTCCGGCGCCGATTCTTCAGGTGCCGAAGCCGGCGGCGCCCCAGCACCTGCGATCCCGATCGCGGCTGGCTACGGCATCCGCGCGGCCGCGAGCCTTACGGGCGTGGACGAGCACACGCTGCGCATGTGGGAACGTCGCTACGGCTTCCCGCGACCTGCCCGGACCGGCGCGGGCGCGCGGCTCTACTCGCTGGACGACATCCGACACGTGCGTCGCATTGCCGAGGCTCTGAAACGAGGGCATCGCCCCGGCGAGGTCGTTGCCCTGGACGAGGCAGCGCTGGACGCTCTGTTGCTACCCGACCCGATTGCGGCCGAGACGCCTGGCTCGGTGCCTGCCGCTGCTGTCGTTGCCGATCCTGTGGCTGCCGATTCTGGCGTAGACGCGATCCTCCATTCACTTCGCAAAGAGGACGTGGCCGGAGTGAGAGACGGACTGCGAAGAGCGGCCGTTCTATTCGGCCCTCGGCGCTTCGTCACGGAGGTGGCGCATCCGATCGCGGTGCGGGTCGGTGAGCTCTGGGCGGCTGGGAAACTGGAGGTGCACCAGGAGCACCTCATGAGCGACTGCCTCTCGACGCAGCTGCGCCTCTTGCGCTCGCTCTTCGACGAGAGCCGCGGACCGGCGGTCGTGCTGGCGACCCTTCCCGGCGAACCTCACGGTCTCGGCCTCGAAATGGTGGCGCTCTTCCTGGCCAGCGGCGGCCTCAGCCCGCGCGTGATCGGCGTCGCCACGCCCTCGGCTCAGATCGTACGGGCGGTTATCGCGCACAAGGCCGCGGCCGTCGGCATCGCCGTCATGCCATCGTTCGATCAGACCGAGGCCTCGCGCGAGCTACAACAGATCGTCCCGGCATTGCCGCCCGCCACCCAGGTCTGGCTGGGGGGAGCCGGAGCGACGCTCATGCCGGCGGTCACGGGGGTGCAGGTGATCGCGGATTTCGCAGCACTGGATCACGCGGCGCGTACGCTGCAGTGAATCGGTGCGTTTACTGCGTGTTGCGGTATTCGCAAGCGTTGCGTCTATCGCAACTCGCGCGCAGCTTACGCCGTGGTTGCTTTCGAAAGCGAGACCTTGACTGTCGTCGTCACGGCCTGGAGGAAAAAGCGATGAAGCACAGCAAGAAGTGCCACGACTGCGGCGGAACGAAGGTTTCGACCTCGACCGCGGCCTACAAGATGCCACTGGCAAACGGACGATGGAACGTCACCGTCGAGGACGCAATCATTACCCGTTGCCCCGACTGCGGTGGGCAGGGGATCGGCCTGCGAAAGCTCAGCCCGATGATGCGTGCGATCGCTGCTGCGGTCGTTCGAAAGCCAACACGGCTGGCCGCCGCGGAGATTACGTTCCTCCGGTTGCATCTCGGCTACAACGGTCGCGAGCTCGCACAGCTCTTGGGCGTCGGGCCCGGCACGGTCTCACGCTGGGAGAACGGCCGGGAGCCGATCGGCGCAGTGCCGGACCGACTGCTTAGAACGCTCGAGGTAATCCGTGAGGGAGTCGATTTCGATGTGCAGACGCTGGGAACGATCGGCGACAAGTCGGGCGCGCCGCTCAAGCTCCGAGTCTCTTTGCGGGATGGCGAGTGGAGGGCGGCGGCCTGAACAGGTCGTGCTCCGACAGCTCTGCTAGCGGATCGCGGCCTGGTATTCCGCCCAGACGGCGTCGATCGACTTGCCGGTGACCTTCTGCACGAAGGCGGGATAGGAGAAGCCGCGGTCCTTCATGCCCATGTTCAGCTTGTAGCCGTAGTCGGGGTCGTACTTCTCTTCGACCCACGCGATGAAGAAGCCGCCCGTGGTGTAGGGCTGGTCCCAGTTGCCGCCGCGGCCTCGGCGCGCGAGCGTGTAGAAGCCGGCCTTGTAGCGAACGTAGTCGGCCATCGCTTCGACCAGCGCGCCGCCGCCGTTGGTGTACTGCCAGACGTGAGTGCCCTCATGCACCAGCACGCCGTGCATCTCGGCGTCGATGGCTGCCTTGTTCTTGCCGCGGGAAAAGCTGGCGACGTAGTCGCTGCTGAGGGTGATGTTCCCTCCGACCGCGTAGGCGATGTCGCTGGAGGGCTCGATCGTGAAGCCTTGTCGCGTGACGTTCTTCACCTCGGCGACGTTGCGGTAGAGGATCTTGCAGATCGCGCGGGCATGCGCCTGCATGGCGGGCACGACGTCGGGGATCGACGCCGCGAAGATCATGCCGCCCGGCGTGCCCATCGCGTTGTTGCGAAAGGTGATCGGCACCGTGCACCGCTGGTCGAGATCGGCGCTGGGCACCGTCCCCCCGTCTGCGATCGGCGGTGGATTGCCCGTTTCGGACGCGCCCGGGTCGACACGTGGCCCGGGAATCGTCCCGCCGTCGCCGCGTCCTGAATTGCCGCCTTGCACGCCGCCCGCGTCTGCCATGCCCGATCCGGCGTCAGTCGGCCCGCCGCTTGCGCCGCCCGAACCCGCGCCGCCGGCACCCGCCGAGGGTCCTCCATTGCCGCCGCTGCCGCCGCGCGCTCCCGGCTGTTCGCCGCCCCCGCTGCCGCCGCGTCCCCCGCTGCCAATGACGCCGCCGCTGCCACCGCTGCCCGGCGTGACCGGCTGGGGAGTCGGCGCGTTCTCACAACCCGCGAACACGAGAATCGAAAACGCCGCCGCAGCAAGACCAGGCAGTCCCATCCGGTTCATGACGACGCTCCTCGGTGTTCCAAATTGGCCACGCCAGCCCCGTTTCAGCCCCGACCGCGCCCGAAATCCGTGGTGGGCGTTGAACGCCACCCCCCCGACGTTTGTTCCCGGGACGCGGCGTCTGGTCATTCGGGGTTGGGAGGGCGGCGGCGGCGGAGCATGACGACGCCTGCCGTGCAGATGAGGATGGCGCCGGCGACCGAGCCGGCGTCGGGAAGGCGGCCCAGGCGGACCCAGTCGCAGAGGATGGCGAAGGGGACGTTGGCGTAGGTGAAGGCGCCGACTTCGGAGGCGGGGGCGCAGGAATAGGCGCGGGTCATCAGCATCTGGGCGACGGTCGCGGTGGCGCCGATCATCACCAGCACGACGATGTCGGTCGGGCCGGGGGTGGACCAGACCAGCGATGCGGGGACCGCGGACGCCGCTGTCGCGACCAGCGAGAAGTAGAAGATGATGCGCGCGGCGGGCTCGGTGCTGGTCATGCGGCGCACGCCCGTCTGCGCGACCGCGGAGAGCAGTCCCGCGCCCAGGCCGTAGAGCGCGCCCACGTTGAAGAGCCCGAGCCCCGGCTTGAGCACCAACATCGCACCGAGAAAGCCAATCCCGATGGGCGCCCAGACTCGCTTCGGGATCGGCTCGCGCAGCCACGCCCCTTCGACCAGCGGGACGAACAGCGGCATCGTGTACTGCAACAGCACAGCGTCGGCGAGGCGAAGGTGTTTGATGGCAGTGAAATAGCAATACATCGACGCCAGGCCGGAGGCCGTGCGCAACAGGTGCTCGCCGAGGCGCTGCGTGCGCAAGCCCGCCCAGCCCGCTCGCAGGGCAAACGGCGCGATGAAGAGCAGCCCGAGGCTGTTGCGGAAGAAGACCACCACCGGACTCGGCAGCTGCTCCGATGCCATCTGCACGCCCGTCGCCATGAGCGCGAAGAAGAATGCGGCCGCCACCATCTGGGCGGCACCGAGAGGGAGATTCGTTTTCTGCAAGCTGGCGGGGCTGGTCACGGCGTTGCTCTCGCGAGGATGTCGGCGGGGGCGGATCTCGAACGGCGGCGCCACCATAGCTGTTGCTGGTTGGGAACGCCCGCGCACCCTCCCGCGCCAGTCACCAGGTTGCCTCGCCATCGGCACGCCCCGATCGCGCCAGTCGATCGGGCGAGTCGTTAGGCACGACCGAAGTCGGACATTTTCGCCCTGACCTAGGAACCTCCGGTCACCCAGGCGGATGAAGTCTGTTGCGTCCGGGCCCAGGCGGTGGCACGAAACTTGGCATAGGCGCCGACGTGTCGACCGAACCCACCGCTTTGCAACCTCTGCCAGACACCGTTCCCAGCACCGAGCGCCTCGGCCCCCTCGTGCTGCGGGCCGCGGCAGTGCTCTTCTTCATCTCCGTCCTGCGCTTCGCCTGGATCTCCGACGACGGCTTTATCACCGCGCGCTCGCTGTCCAACCTTCTTTCGGGGCATGGCCTTGGCACCAACCCCGGGCATCGGGTTCAGACTTTCACCAGCCCCCTCTGGATGCTGCTCTGCCTGCCGCTACAAGCGTTGACCGGAAGTCCGTACCACGGGCTCATGCTGGCGGGCCTTGGCGCCAGCGCCGGGTTTGCCTTCGTTGTCGTGCGAAGCTTTCGCCTTGCGCCCTGGGTCGGCGCGCTCGTGTTGGTCGCGGCGACCGCCTCGCCGTCGTTCCTCACGTACTCGACCTCGGGCCTCGAGAACTCCCTCACACACCTTCTGCTGGCGCTGTTCTGCGTGGCCATCCTGCGAGACAAGCCGCTCGCCGGGAGCACCTTCTTCATCGGCGGGCTCATCGTTCTGTGCCGCTTCGACTACGTCCTGTTGATTGCGCCTACGATCGCCGTCGCCTTGCTCGGTCCGCCAGGCGCGCCGGTCAGCGAGCGCCTGCGTGCCGCGCGGTCGTCACTGCTACCGTCGTTGCTACGGTTCTTGGGACCGCTGGTCGCGTGGTTGGCCTTCGCGACGATCTACTACGGGTTTCCTTTCCCCAATACCGCCTACGCGAAGCTCAACACGGCGATCCCGTTTCGCGAACGCTTCGCGCAGGGGCTCGCCTATCTAGTCGATGGCGTCTATCGCGACCCCGTCCTGGCGCTGCTCATCGTGCTGGCCGCGCTGGTCGCAATCACCATGCGCAAGTCGCGCCAAAGCCAGCTGCTGATCGCCGGTGTCGGGCTCTACCTCTTGTACGTCGTCTGGATCGGCGGCGACTTCATGGGCGGGCGCTTCTTGACCGCCGCCCTCGTCGTCAGCGCCATCGTGCTGGGGCACCTTCTCGCCGATTCGCAGACGTTCTTAGCGCTGTTGGTCGCCGCCACGTTCTTGATCGGGCTGCCGAGCTTTGCCGATCGTCGGGTTGATCGCGGGACCGAGTGCCACGTCTCCACCACGGGCATCGTCGACGAGAGGGGATGCTACGTCGAGCACACGGGGTTACCGGTCAATCTACGTCAGGAAAAGTGGCGCACGCACGGCTACCTGGAAGCCTTCCGCAAGGCGGCCGAGGGAGCCGACAAAGGCGTGGTGGTGTTCGACCTCATCGGCCTGGCGGCGTTCGGCGATTCGCGGCCCCTGCACATCGTCGAGCACTTCGCGCTGAGCGAGCCGCTGCTCGCGCGAATTCGCTACAAGGCCCGACCCGGGTGGCGCCCAGGGCACTATCACCGCGACCTGCCGGCCGGTTACCTCGACACGCTCAAGACCGGGCAGAACACGATCGAGGATCGCTGCTTGCGTGATCTGCACGATCGACTCGCCATCGTCACGAAAGGGCCGCTGTTCTCGTGGGCGCGTTTCGCGAGCATCGCCTCGCTGAATTTCGGCCGCGGCACCTGCTCGGCACCTGGCGGTTGAGCGGCCTGACCGGATCGGCTCGGTGACGCCGCTGGCTGCGCGCGGGCTACTTCAACCTGACGGCGCCGAGTCGTTCGCCATCGCCCAGCCACGCGCGGGTGATCGCCAGCGCTTCGGCCCGCCGATCCAGCGCCGAGGGAATCACGCCCGCCTGGGCGAGATCCCAGAGCTCGGCGTGTTGAGCCGGCCGTTGACCACGGGTCATTCGATCGATCTCGACCAGCCGTCGCATGTCGATGGCGGGCGCCGGGGGCAACTCCGGGCCCGGTCGTGGGCGGCCGAGCAACGTGGGGTCGATGCACGAGGAAAGATCGTTGGTGGCGCGCACCCGCGCGGTCAGCTCGGGTAGACCGAATCGCCGCGCCACGGTCGCCACCACGGAGACGTGATCGAACAGCGTCGACACGGTGGCACCGCGTTTGACGGCACCACCGGCGACGAGGCCAGGCACCCGCACGCCGAGACGGCGAAAATCGGCGCGCGCGTCGGGCATCTCGGGCGGCGGCACGTGATCGAAGAAGCCGCCGTGCTCGTCGTAGGTGACGACGAAGAGACAGCGGTCCCACTGCGGGCTGGCTCGCAACGCCGCGTAGACGCTGGCGATGAACGCCTGCCCCAACCGCACGTCGTGTGCGGGATGATCGTCGTTGGCGGCCGGCCCGAAGAATCCTGGATCGATGAGCGAAAAGGCCGGCAGGGTGCCGCTTTTTGCGGCTTGAAAGAAGCGGTCGACGGGCAGGTTCCCGCTGGTCTTGAAGTAGCCGCCCGCGGCCCAAGGCACGTCGACGAAATAGTTGGCGTGGGTCAGCCCAGCGTCGCCGAGCTGTTCGAACACGCTGGTAAAGCCGAACGCCAGCGGCACGTTCTCGCGCAGGCCCAGCGACGTGCCGCCGTGCAAGTAGAGGCGATTGGGCCAGGTCGGTCCCAACACCGAAGCGAACCAGCGATCGCAGGTGACGAAGTGATCCGCCAGACCCCACAGCACCGGCACCTGCTCCCGCACGTAGTAGCCCATCACCTCGTCGGCGCCTGTCTCGCCCATCTCGCGCACGAACCCGTCCATGGCGCCGTCGTTCCACTGCCTATGACACGAGGCCCAACCATGCGGCGGGTCCTGGCCGGCGAAGGTGCGCATCGGGTTCACGAAGAATTCCCGCCCGCTGGCAGCGACGTTCTTCATGTCGGCGCGGAGACCGTCGACCGGCCTTCCTTCAATCAAGCTGCGCGCACCGAGATAGTGATCGAACGATCGGTTCTCCATGCAGAGAACGACGATGGTGTCGATGGCCGATAGGAGATCTTTCGCCGAGGGATCGGCTGCGCTGTCACGCGCCTCGCGGACCTCGACTCCTGCAGCGTCGGCGGCCGTATCGCTCGGTGACATCACCTGCCCGTCGCGCGGTCCGGGACCTGCTGCCGCGGCGTCTTGGCCGGGGACGCCGGCTTCGTTGCGGGCGCCTTGTCCGTCGGATTCACTCTGCGCGCCACCATCACGCGATCCCGCGGTGTCGTCGCGGCGACGCGCGTCTGCGCGTTCGGGTGCTTGCGGCAATGCGTTCGCCACCCGCTCCGCGCCTCTGTCGCAACCCAACCACGCTCCCGCAGCCAGGCCGCCTTTGACCAGCGCCGTCGCGACAGCTTCGACTGATTTTCGTCGTCCATGCTCACGATCCGGGGTGGCTATTGACCGCGAGTATAATAGCCTCTCGTCCCGCGCCGAAGGCCCCTCTCAGCGAGGCAAAGACATGACGAGCCAATCGAACGCGGAGCGCCAGAATCCCCGTCTCCAATCGAGCGTCCTGCTCTGCCTGCCTTTCTGTTTGGCCTTCGCCTGTGGCAGCTCGAACTCGGAGCGGGCTTTTCCCGCCAAACCCGTTGCACCCGCAACCAATGGCGATGCCGGCGGACCCCCGACGGGAAGCGGCGGTTCCGGGGGCACGGTCGGCCCCAGCGGCACGGGCGGCGTGGGCCCGGGCTCATCGACCGACAGCGCGCCGATCCTCGACGGCGCTCCCGCGCCCGTCGCGACCGATGCAGGCGCGATCGCCAGCGACTCGGGCGGCACGCCGCCATCCGACGTGGCCGTTCCGACCGACGTCGCGCCACCTTCCGACGGCGCCACGGCGATCTGCACCCCGCAACCCGTCTCGTCGTGCGACGCCCCCAAACCGACGGTCACGCGGCGTCGCTGGAAAAATGGCGGCACGCCGATCGTGGCGGGCCAGGCTCCCCGTCACCGCGGCCGCGATCTCTTCTTTGCCCCCGACGATCCGCAGTGGCTGATCGCGACTTTCGCTTACGGCCTGTTCGATTCCGACCTGACGGACGAAGAGGTCGACATCTATCTATTGCGCGGCTGTACCGGCGCCTGGGAGAAGCTCGCCACCGCCACCACCACCCGCGACGGCCAGCACGCCACCATCGAGGGCGCGCAAGACACGGGCGGGCGGATCTACTTTCAGGTACCGGCCGACAAACGTCTGGCACCGGGAAGACACCGCGTTTTGTTCGTCGTGGCGGGCGACGGCACCAGCACCGAACAGTTCGTCGAGGTAGCGCCTCGGGGAGCGTCGATCGCCGTCATCGACATCGATGGCACGCTGACGACGTCCGAGACCGCCGAGTTCGGTGCGCTGCTCATCGGGCAGCTGCCGACGCCCGAAGCTGACGCGGCAAAGGCCGTCACGCTCCTGGTCGCGCGTGGCTACCGGCCGTATTACCTCACCGCCCGACCCGAATGGCTCGGTGCCCGCACCCGTGAGTTCCTGGCGAGCAACGGCTTTCCCTCCGGCATCCTCGAGACCACGACCGGGCTTTCGGGCGCGCTGGGCGCCGACGCCGTCAAATACAAGACCGAAGCGCTGGCGCGACAGCGAGCCAAGGGACTCGTCACCGGGTTCGCCATCGGGAACACGGACACCGACGCGGCTGCCTACGCCACGGCGAACGTGACCCCCGCTCGCCATCGCGTCTACCTGCGCTACAACGACAGCGCCCACGGCGGCCGCCGCTTCGAACGCTACGGCGATCTGCTGGGCGAGCTGGCCGCGCTGCCCCCCGTCTGTCCGTAACGCGGGCGACGTCTCCCGCCGGCCAGGCGCAAACCGGGCTTCAAGACCGGGGTTTCAAGACCGGCTCTCGCGGCGTTTCTGCGCGCGCTGTGACACCCCCTCGTCGCGCAACTGGTGATATCGTATTCGCGGGCTCGTCGGCGTTACCTCCACCAGGTGCCTGCTTGGTGCCTGGTTTGGCGACTTCTCGGGTCGCGGTCGGGGGCGTCGGACTCGCAGGGGATCCGGGGTCGCTCGCGTGGGCGAGCCCCTTGGTAGGTCGGGGATGAAGAAAATAGTCATCAAAGGGGCTCGCGCTCACAACCTCAAGAACATCGACGTCGAGATCCCTCGCGACAAGCTCGTCGTCATCACGGGCATGTCGGGCTCGGGCAAATCGTCGCTCGCGTTCGATACCATCTACGCCGAGGGGCAGCGCCGTTACGTCGAGTCGCTCTCGACCTACGCCCGCCAGTTCCTCGAGCAGACCGGCAAACCCGACGTCGATTCGATCGAGGGCCTCTCGCCGGCGATCGCCATCGAGCAGAAGTCAGCGTCGCGCAACCCGCGGTCCTCGGTCGGCACGATCACCGAGATCTACGACTACCTGCGCCTGCTCTACGCGCGCATCGGACAGGTCACCTGCTTTCAGTGTGGCAAGCCGATCACCTCACACAGCGTTCAGCAGATGGTCGACGCCGCGCTCGCCTTTCCCGAAGGCACGCGCTTTTCGGTTCTGGCCCCCGTGATTCGCGACAAGATCGGTGACTTCAGCAACGATCTCAAACGCTGGCGCCAGGACGGCTACGTGCGCGCGAACATCGACGGCGAGCTGGCCGAGCTCGCCTCGCCGCCGACGCTGGATCCCGAAGTCGCACACACCATCGAGATCTTCATCGACCGCCTGGTGCAAAAAGAGGGCATCCGGCAGCGGCTCACCGATTCCATCGAGCTCGCCACGAAGTTGACCGGGGGCCTGGTGAAGATCTCGCCGCTGGAAGGCGAGGACCTCCTCTTTTCGGAAAAGTTCGCCTGCCCGACCTGCGGCACGACGTTCCCCGAGATCACTCCGCGGCTCTTCTCGTTCAACAACCCCGCCGGCGCCTGCCCCGCGTGCGACGGCATCGGCGCCAAGATGTTCTTCGACACCGATCTCATCGTGTCGGATGGCGATCTCTCGTTGCGCGAGGGCGCCGTCGAACCTTGGGAGCGGCGCAACGCTGCCTTCTTTCAGCAGGTGCTCGAAGCTGTCGCGGCCGCCTTCGAGGTCGACCTCAGCAAACCCTGGAACAAGCTGCCCGAGAAGCACCGCAAGCTGATCCTCGAGGGCTCGGGCAAGACCGAGGTCGAGTTCGTTTTCGACAAAAATGGCCGCAAACATTCCTTCAAGAAGGAGTTCGAAGGCGTCGTCGCCAACTTGCAGCGCCGGTTCGACGAATACGAGCGTCGGCGGCGCGAGCAGGGGCGCACCACCGATCAGGACTTCGAGGCGATCTACGACGAGTTCCACCGCTACATGCGGCAGTCGCCCTGTGAGGACTGCGAAGGCACGCGCCTGCGCATCGAGGCGCGCAACGTGCGGGTGGGCGGCAAGTCCATCGTCGAGGTCACGGCGCTCACCATCCGCGACACGGTCGATCATCTGAAAGGGCTCGGCCTGGCGCGGCGGGACCGCTTGGTCGCCGAACGCATCCTGCGCGAAATTGGGCAGCGGCTCGCCTTCCTGGTCAACGTCGGCCTCGATTACCTCTCCCTGGATCGGCCGGCAGCCACGCTCTCGGGCGGCGAGTCGCAGCGGATTCGCCTCGCGACCCAGATCGGTTCGGGCCTGATGGGGGTGCTCTACATCCTCGACGAGCCGAGCATTGGCCTGCACCAGCGTGACAACGCGCGGCTGATCTCGACGCTGCTCAAGCTACGCGACCTCGGCAACTCGGTGCTGGTGGTCGAGCACGACGAGGACACGATGCGGGCCGCCGACTGGATCATCGACATGGGCCCCAAGGCGGGCGAAGGCGGCGGGCGCATCGTCGCGGCCGGCACGCCCGAGGACATCGTCTCGAATACCCAGAGCATCACGGGCGCTTACCTCAGCGGCCGCAAGATCATCGAGGTGCCGCGCCACCGTCGGCAGAGCGGCAACCGGAATATCTCCGTGCGCGGGGCCCGGACGCACAACCTGCGCAACCTCAGCGTGAACTTCCCGCTCGGACTTTTCACCTGTGTGACGGGCGTATCGGGGTCGGGCAAATCGAGTCTCGTGGTCGACACGTTGCTGCCAGCCCTCAAGACCAAGCTGATGGGCGGCAAGACGCCCTCCGGCGAGTTCGACGAAATCGAGGGGCTACAGCTCGTCGACCGGATCATCGACATCGATCAGTCGCCGATCGGCCGAACGCCGCGGTCCAATCCTGCGACATACACGGGCGTCTTCACGCACATCCGTGACCTGTTCTCCAACCTGCCGGAGTCCAAGGCGCGCGGCTACAAGCCCGGGCGCTACTCCTTCAACGTGCGCGGCGGGCGCTGCGAGACCTGCCAGGGCGACGGCATCCTGCGCATCGAGATGCACTTTCTGCCGGACGTCTACGTCGAGTGCGAGGCCTGCGGCGGGCGCCGCTACAACCGCGAGACCCTGGAAGTGAAGTATCGCCAGGCCAGCATCGCGGACGTGCTCGACATGACGGTGAGCCAGGCCGCGGGTTTTCTCGAGAATATCCCCAAGCTGCGTCAGAAGCTGGAGACCATCCGCGAGGTCGGCCTGGGGTACATCCGCCTCGGCCAATCGGCGACGACGCTTTCGGGGGGCGAGGCGCAGCGGATGAAGCTCTCCAAGGAGCTGGCGAAAAAGTCGACCGGACGGACGGTCTACGTGCTCGACGAGCCGACCACCGGCCTGCACTTCGCGGACACCGCGCAATTGCTCGACGTGCTTGCCAGGCTCGTGGAGGCGGGCAATACCGTCATCGTCATCGAGCACAACCTCGATGTCATCAAGACCGCCGATTGGGTCATCGACCTCGGCCCCGAGGGTGGGCCGGGCGGCGGGCAGATCGTCGCCCAAGGTACGCCGGAGGATGTGATCAAGGTGGCGGCCAGCCACACCGGTCAGTGGTTGAAGAAAGTGCTGTGATGCCGCGGAGGAGCAAGCCGCGTCGGCCCTCCGATGTCGCAGGTTCTCGCACGCGGTCGGCGGAGCGGTTGGCGGAGCGGTTGGCGGAGCGGATAGGTAAGGCGCAGGGCACGGACGAGCCGGGTAGCCGGGAAGGGGCAAAAAGCCCGCAAAAACCTGTCACCTCGGCCGATGCGATGCTTTCCCCGCCCGGAGCAGCGGTGCTATTGTCGCCCGCCACTATGAAAGCTTCTTCCGCTTCCTTGATGCAAAGGCTCTCGGATCGCAGCGCTCAGGTCGTCGTCGTCGGTGCCGGGTACGTCGGCCTCCCTCTCGCGGTCGAGATCGCGCAGGCCGGGTACAACACGATCGCGTTCGACAAATCAGCGTCGAAGGTCGAGTCGATCAACGCGGGCCGCTCTTACATCGAAGACGTTCCGACGCCCGTCGTGGCCGGACTGGTGAACGCCAAGAAGCTCTCGGCGTCGATCGATCCCGACGTGCTCGGCAAGGCCGACGCGGTGATCATCTGCGTGCCGACCCCGCTGAACAAGACCAAGGATCCCGACAACTCGTTCATCCTCGACGCCGCCGACCTGATGGTCCCGCGCATGCGGTCGCAGCAGCTGTTCGTGCTCGAGAGCACGACGTTTCCAGGGTTCACCAGCGAAGTGTTGTTGCCGAAGCTGTCGAGCACCGGGCTCAAGCTCGACAAAGACTTCTTCCTCGCGTTTTCGCCCGAGCGGGTCGATCCCGGCAACGCCAAGTACCACACCAAGAACACGCCCAAGGTCATCGGCGGCGCGGGTCCCCTCAGCCTCGAGCACGCTGTCACGCTGTACGGCAAGTTCATCGACCGGGTCGTCCCCGTCTCGTCGACGGACACGGCCGAGATGGTGAAGCTGCTGGAGAACACCTTCCGTGCGGTCAACATTGGCCTGGTCAATGAAGTGGCCATCATGTGCGGGCGCCTCGGTCTCGACACCTGGGAGGTCATCGAAGCGGCGGCGACCAAGCCGTTCGGCTTCATGCCGTTTTTCCCCGGGCCGGGCCTCGGCGGGCATTGCATCCCGATCGACCCGCTCTACCTTTCCTGGAAGCTGAAGACCCTCAAGTACAACGCCCGCTTCATCGCGCTCGCCGACGAGGTCAACTCCGGCATGCCCGAGCTGGTCGTGATGAAGGTGGCGGATGCCCTCAATCAGCGGGCCAAGGCGGTACGCGGGTCGAAGATCCTGGTCGTGGGCGTTGCGTACAAGAAGGACATCGAGGACGCGCGGGAGTCGCCCGCTCTCGACATCATCAAGCTGCTGGAGAGCCGCGGCGGTCTGGTGTCGTACCACGATAAGTACGTTCCCCAGGCGGCGCTCGAGCACGACGGCCTGCACACGCCGGCGGTATCGCTCGACAATGTCGAGGGTTTTGACTGCGTGGTCATCACCACGAATCACAGCAACGTGGACTACGAATCGTTGGTAAAGCGCGCGAACCTGGTGGTCGACACACGAAACGCCACCAAGGATTTCCGCCGCCAGTACCGCGACAAGATCGTCTCGCTGTAAGCGGAGCGCACGGCCCGGTCGTCACGGCCGGGCGATTGCACCGCCGGAGAAGCGCTGGCGAGCCGGGCGCGTTCGGTGGAAAAGCCGCGGAAAAGACCGGCTTTTCAGCGGTTTCCTGCCGTCGACGGGTCGACGTCACGGCAGTCGTTCCCGCTGCGGTCGATGTATGACAGTCGAAGTGGATCGCGCACCTGGACGAGGCAAAGCGCGCGCGAATTGCAAAATCTGCAAAAAACGGCCGAAAAATCGCATTTTCTCGGAGTCATCCCGAAAGAACTCGGTTAAAGTGCACGCGTCTTCCACCTTTTCTCTCCGAAAGGAGCCACGATGCCCAAAGGTCCACTCTCCAAATCCGCACTCGTTCAAACCCTGGCTGACAAGCACACCGACAAGCTCACGCGCAAGGACGTCAAGGGCTTGCTCGAGGCGGTCGCTCAGGTGGGCCAGACCGAGCTGAAGAAGAACGGCATCTTCGTCCTTCCCGGTCTCGTTCGCATGACGGTCGTCAAGAAGCCGGCCACCAAAGAGCGCAAGGGCATCAACCCCTTCACCGGCCAGCCGACTGTCTTCAAGGCCAAGCCTGCTCGCAAGGTGATCAAGGCGCGCCCCGTGAAGGCCGCCAAAGACGCCCTCGGCTGATCCAGCCCCCACGCCCGCTACGAAAGGCCGCCGGCTCCGCAAGGACCGGCGGTTTTTTTTCGTCGTCGCCCCCGCTTCACTCCGCCTCCGCCCTTCACCTCCGCCTCCGCTCTTCACCTCTCCCTCGGGGGCCCTCGGGGAGAGGTCGACGACCGCAGGTCGTCGGGTGAGGGTCTTCGCGCCACCGCAATCACCGCCCGCGCGATCTTCGTGTCCGGGTTCGCAGGCGCGTGGCACACTGCAGGCGGCGCGCGTTCGAACCATCTGACCCCGTTGCTGATGCCACCCCTCGAGATCGAATCCCTCGGTAAGAGCTTCGGCGAGCGGCACGCGGTCGTCGACGTCTCGTTGACGGTGGCTGCGGGCGAGGTTTACGGACTTCTTGGCCCCAACGGCGCGGGCAAGACCACCACGTTGCGCATGATCGCGGGGCTTCTCACCCCCAGCCGAGGAAGAGTCCGCGTCGCGGGCCACGACGTGGTGACCGCGCCCGAAGCGTCGAAATCCGCCCTCGGCTTTCTCACCGGCAGCACTGGCCTTTACGCACGTCTGACCGTGCGCGAGGTGCTGGAGTTCTTCGGCCGCGCCTACTCCCTGTCCAAAACCACGCTCGCATCCCGCCTGGCCGAGGTGACCGCGGCGCTGAAGATCGAAGCCCTGCTCGAGCGCCGCTGCGAGGGCCTTTCCACCGGCGAGAAGCAACGAGTCTCGCTCGCGCGCGCCGTGCTCCACGATCCCGCCGTGCTCGTGCTCGACGAACCGACCAACGGCCTCGACGTGCTCGCCAGTCGGTTTCTACGCGAGTTGGTCCGACAAGAACGCGATCGCGGCAAAGCCGTCATCTTCTCGACCCACTACATGGCCGAGGCCGAGCTCCTCTGCGATCGCGTCGGCCTGCTCTATCGCGGACGCCTTCTTCGCGAGGCCACCCCCCAGGCGCTGCGCGATGCCACCGGCGCTACCAGCCTCGAGGAGGCCTTCCTCTCGCTGGTAAGAGAGGTCGACGCGCAAACCGCCCCCGCCGACGGCGTGCCCGCGACCGAGGAGTCCCGCTGATGCGCACGCACTTCGTGCTGCTAGCGCTGGGCAAAGAGCTCCGCGAGACGCTGCGGGATCGCCGCACGTTGACCGTCATGATCCTGGTGCCGCTCGTGCTCTACCCCGTGCTGGGGCTGATGCTCACTCAGATCGCGGCGAAGCGGAAAGGCACGCTCGACGCCAAGGCCTTCACGGTCGCGGTCACCGGTCAGGGCACCGCCGCCGACGAGCTGCGTGCGCGAATCGACAAATTGCCCAAGCAGTTCACGCGCCTGCCCGCCGGCACACAAGCCGACGTCGACACCGGACGCCTCGACGCTCTGGTCGCCCTCAAGCCGCCGACCGCGGCCGGCCGAGTTCCCGCGGAGATCCTGCTCGATGCGACCCGCGACGAGGGTCGCCGCGCCGAGCATCGCCTCTCCGAGGAGATGGAGGCGATGTGGCCGAACGGCTGCGCCCCGCGCTTCGAGGTCACCCGCTCCGACATCGCGCCCAAGGCCCGCTTCGGCGGCTACATCCTCTCGCAGGCGCTGCCCATCATGATCCTGGTGATGGTCGTGTTGGGAGCGTTCTATCCCGCCATCGACGTCACCGCCGGTGAGCGCGAGCGCGGCACCCTCGAGACCGTGCTGGTCGCCCCCATTCCGCGCCGCGATCTCCTGCTCGGCAAGGTGTTGGCGGTCACCCTGCTCGCCAGCGCCTCGGGCCTGATCAACCTGGGGTCGATGACGTTGACGATGATCCAGGGCTTCAACATCGCCGCGCCCGACGCCGATCTGCCGGTGCCGTTCGCCCGCGCCGCCGCCACCGGCCTGGTCATCCTGCCGACCGCCTTTCTGCTCGCCGGCGTCTTCGTCGCCATCGGCTCGCTCGCGCGCGGCTTCAAGGAAGCCCAGAACCTGCTCGCTCCCGTCTACTTCGCGTTCTTTGCCCCCGCGATCCTCGGCTCGGTCGGCAACCTCACGCTCGGGCCCGGGCTCGCCGTCGTGCCTGGGCTCAACGTCAGCTTGCTCGCCCGTGACATCGCGCTTGGCAAAGCCGACGTGGCCATCACCGTGCTCGTGCTCGGCTCGACCTTGGCCTGGGGGCTGCTGGCGCTGGCCGGGGCCGCACGCCTTTATGTCTCGGAGCGGTTCCTCGCAGTCGGCGACGACGCGCAACCGAAGAAGAAGCGAGGCTTCGCGCTCTATCGTACCGATCCGCCGAACGCCACCGAGGCGATGTCGATCTTCGCGGTCGGCTTCATCCTGCTCTATTTCGTCTTCATCCCCCTGCAGCGCAAAGAGCTCATCATCGGCATGGTGATCTCGCAATGGGCGGGCTTCGCCGGTCTCGCCGTGCTCTTCGCGCTGCAGACCCGACGCAAGCTAAGCGCGGCCCTCGGCATCGCCTCGCCCCAGCGCGCCGCCTGGCTGGGTGCCTTGCTGGTCGGCCTCGGCGGATGGATGGTGGCCAACGTGATCACCCAGTGGGTGGCGCCCGCGCCCAAGGAGTTCATCGAGAGCTTCCGCAAGCTGCTCTTCCCCGAGGACAACCCGCGCAGCCTTGCCACCAACCTCTTCCTCTTCGCCCTGACGCCGGCGCTCTGCGAGGAAATTTTCTTCCGGGGCGTCATCATGCGCGGCCTGCTCACGAAGATGTCACCCGCCGGTGCCATCGGACTGTCGGCCGCGATGTTCGCCATCTTCCACATCGACGTCTACCGCCTGCTGCCCACCGGTCTGCTCGGCGTCCTGCTCGGGTTCGTCGCGTGGCGGGCTGGAACATTCCTGGCTTCGGCCCTGGTTCACTTCCTCAACAACGGCATTCTCGTGGTTCTTGGCACCTTCGAGGTCGACCGCCGGCTCGATGCGCTCGGCAACGGCGCCGAGCTGGGCCTCTTCGCCGGCGCCGTCGTCCTGGTGGGGGCGGGACTGGCGATCTTGTTGAGGACCCCCCCCGACCCGGGATCCCCGCCCGTCCCGCGAATGTAGTGCTGCTGACACTTCTCCGTTGTGGCCGGAAAGCTCCTTCTGCTAAAGGAAGGGCGTATGGCGACCGCCGAAGAGAAGAAGATCCTCAGCATCCTCAAGAAGGCGAACGCCCTCGCCGACGCCTCGTCTTCGGCGATCGCGACGCTCGGGAACGGCGCTCAGATGGCTTCCTTCCGCGCGCGTCAGGTCGTCTATCTCCCGGGTGATCGCGCGGCCGGCATCCACTTCCTGGCCAACGGCCGGGTCAAGATCTCGAAGGTCACCCGCGACGGCAAGGAGCTGACCCTCGCCTACCGCGCCGGCGGCGACTTCTTCGGCGAGACCTGCTTACTCGACGGACGCCCGCGCGAGGAGATGGTCGAGGCAATGGAACCCTGCACGACCGTCGAGGTCACGCAGGAGGCGCTCGACGAGGTCCTCAAGAACAACGTCGACGTCGCCTATCAATTCGTTCGCACCCTCATCACGCGCCGTCGTGACCTCGAGACCAAGGTCGAGCAGCTCATCTTCAAGGACGTCGGATCGAAGCTGGCCGAGCTGCTCTTGCGCCTCGGTGAAGAGCACGGAATCGAGAACAAGAAGGGGCTCGTGCTCGGCCTCAAGATCACCCATCAGGAGATGGCAAACCTGATTGGCTCGACCCGCGAGACGGTGTCGCTGACCCTGTCGCAATTCAAGCGTAAGGGCTTCATCGCCACCGAGGGCCGCAAGGTCATCCTGGCCGACAGCGAAGGCCTCCGCGCCCTCGCCTGACGGCAGCAGCAAGTTGTCGAGTCGCCACTGGCTCGAAGCGTTGCCGCGTTCGCGGAACGAAAGCGAGAAACGGGGTCGAGCATGACGGCCTCCTTGGGGCAGGGTGAAAAGACACCCGCCCTTCGGTCGCCGTACCGCTCGGTTGCGCGCTGATTTCGATTCTCTGGCTGCCCGAAAGCCGGACGGCGGGAAGGCCGTCAGCTACTGCGTGAGCGTGATCAGCCGGTCTTCCTTGGGGTCGACCTCGATCTCGATATCCTTGTATTCCACAATGGTCGGCGTCGCCTTGTGGATCTGCATGCCGATGGGACCGTTCTGGCGGCGCGGCAGCTGCGTGTCCTTGAAGTCGTGCACCAGCTTGCCGTCGACGGCCATGAGCACCCGACCGGTCATGCGGTTGGCCAGGATCTCGGTCTTGTGCCACATGCTCTGCTTGGACTTGTCGCCGCCGGTGGGGTGGTCCTTGTTGGTGAGATAGTCCCAGAAGGCACCACCGGGGGGCTGCGGCAGGAGGCAGCCGGCAAACCCATAGCTGCCAGCACGCGGGCGCCCACCCCAGATGCAGACACCCAGGTGATCGTTCGAAGCGACCATGCGCGAGTGCAGAATGAGGCGGAAGTTCGAATAGCTCTCTTTGGTGAACGCCTGCGACTGGCCGCTCGGGCATTGCCCGCGCATCGCCCCGTTCTCGAGCTTCCAGCAACGCGGGTCGTACTCCCAGCCGTCCCAGCTGGTGCCATCGAAGATCTTCTTCAAGCCGGGCGTGCTGGGCGTTCCGCTGGCCGTATCGGGCGCCGCCGCGTCGGTGTTCGTGGCCGGAGCGCCGCCGGCTCCGCCCCCGGCCCCCGCAGCGCCGCCGCCGGCACCACCGCCGCCTGTGCCCGGGCTGCCCCCGGTGCTACCCGTGGCGCCCCCCGTAGCCGGGACATTGCCCGCACCGCCGGTGGCGGCCGGTGTGCTGCTGCCTCCCGACCCACCGCTGCCCGCGCCGCTACCACCGCTTGCCGAGCTACCGCCCGAGCCCCCGGTTCGCGCGGTTGCGGGTTTGCCTGCGGTCGGCTCCGGCGAACCTTCTTCTTTGGGTTGGCACGCCGCAGTGGCGAGCAGGACGGCGCATGCGGACAAGGCGAGGCGTGACATGTGGATCAAAGGTGTCTTCACACGGCGACCGTCACTCAAGATCCCCTCGGGCAGGCGCGACAAAGGCCAGAGGGGGCGCGTGAACGAAAGATCGTGGCCACGAACCGAGCCAGGCCACTTCTCGGCATGCGTCTTCCGGTCACGTCATTATTGATTCTCTTCGTCGTCAGCCTCGGCTGCGCTGCCTCCAACGAAACCCCTGTCAGCTCCGGCGGTGCCGGGGGCAAAGCCACCGGTGGTTCATCCGGTTCGGGAGGCACCAAGCCCACGGGCTCGGGGGGCGCCGGCTCCGGGGGATCTTCGGCTTCCGGCGGTACGGGCGGCAGCACGTCCGGAACGGGCGGCGCCACCGCTACGGGTGGTGCGGGCGCAGCGACCGGCGGCGCGGGCGGCAGCACGCCCGGAACCGGCGGGGCCACCGGCGGCGCGGGCGGCTCTGCCTCCCCCGACGTGGCGGCGACCGAGACGGCCCCCTCGCCCGGCACCGACGGCCCGACCACGTTCGAGGGTTCGCACCCGCAGTGCCCCAACTGCAAGTCCATCTTCGATGGCAAGACCCTGACCGGCTGGACACCCATCGGTGCCGAGAAGTGGGCCGCGGACAACGGCGCCATCCTCAGCACCGGCGCCGCTGCGGGCGTGCTGGTGACCGCCAAGGCCTACGATCACTACCGGCTCATCTACTCCTGGCAGATGCAGGACATGGACGGGCACCAGGCGAACATGGTCGTCTTTTGCCGGAGCGCCAGCGCCCGCTATTGCGGCGGCGTGCAGTTCCAGCCGCCCGGCACCGACATCTGGGATTACGGCCCCGCCAACAAGAGCCTCAAAGGCCAAGCCGGCCTCATGAAGGCGCCGGTCGAGAAGGGCCAGGCCGGTCAGTGCGAGATGATCGTCAATCACACGGCTGGCACCTTCAAGGTTGCGTGTTGCAACCTCATGGGCGGCAAGACCTGCAAGGCGCAGCCGGTGGGCGCGCTCAACTACGGCAAGGTCCCGCCGGGGGCGTTCGGCTGGCAGGCGCACAACCCGAACCACAAGATCCGCTGGTGGAACATCTTCGTGGAGGAGATGCCCGCCTCCGACGAGTTCGTCACCACGAAGTGAGTTGACGGCCGAGGCATCCGAGGTGAACTGACCGCGCGCGGCACCCAGCGGCGCGCGCGGCCCGGGTCGGCGCGCGCTACCGGTCTACCCCCCTAGAAATTTAGAACAAGGCGCGATACTCCCACCCACGCGC
>JANNNO010000473.1:0-8387 GCA_031398585.1 Myxococcales bacterium
GGCATGCTGGCCGACTTCGCCGATTTCATGGACGCCCGGCGCCCCCAGATCGTCACCTGGAACGGCCGCGGCTTCGACATGCCGGTGCTGCTGTTGCGAACCATGGCGCTGGGGCTCACCTGGCCCTGGTACTACCGCGAACGCGACTACCGCTATCGCTACAGCGAAGAGGGCCACCTCGATCTCTGTGACTTCCTCTCGGACCACGGGGCCGCGCGCATGACGTCGCTCGACGGCGCCGCTCGGTTGATCGGCCTGCCCGGCAAGGACGGCGTCGATGGCAGCCAGGTCGAGGGCCTGTACCACGCCGGTCAGATTGAGGCTCTGCGGCGGTACTGCCTCGCCGACGTCACGCAGACCGCGTTTCTCTACCTGCGCAGCCGGCTGCTCGTCGGACAGCTCACACGCGAAGGCTATCAAAAGGCCGCGACGGCGTTGCTCGAAGCGGTGGGTCGGGATCCGCGAGTGGAGCGCCTTGCCAGCGGCGTCGACCGTCAGCGTCTCTTGCTGAGCGAGCTCTGAGCGATCCTTTGACCCGCGGGGGGGCTTCGAACGGCTAGGCGACCTGGTCAGGTCTTCGAACGCCGGGCGGCGGCCTCGGCTTCGATCGCCGTGAGCATCGACGGCAGCGATGCCGAAACCAGAGCGTCGGTCATGCGTCGGATCACGAACCCGGGCAACGGGGCCTTGATGGTCAGCGCCACGCGATAGTCGAGCCGGGTTCCGTCCTTTTCGGGCACGAAGCGCCAGGCGCCCTCCGAGTTGGTCACCACTTCACCCTCGACGTAGGTCCAGTCGACCTCGAACGTTTCCGGGTTGCAGACCAGATCGAGCACGTAGCGAATCGCGACCACCATCTCGAGTCTGAACTCGACGCGATGGCGATTGCCGTCTCGCTCGATCACTTGCGCGGAGGTCATCTCGCGGAAGAGGCGCGGATAGGCCGGAAAGTCGGTGACCACGGCGTAAAGCTCGGCCGGCGTTGCCCCACGGGCGAGGTGACTGCGACGAAGGGGCGTCGACTCCAGCGTCATGGCCGACGAGACTATCATGCTCGGCGTCCCTGCATCACGCCGGCCGTCACCGCCCACGCTGGGGCCGAAGCCTGGCGTCGCTCGCTCTATGACGATAACGTTGCGGCTCATGCCACGGCCGTTCGTTCCTCCCGGCACACCTCCGCGATACCTGCCGGATCGGCCGGTCTCCGTGCAGCACGTTCGGCTCGAACTGGAAGTGGACCTCGCCGCGCGCCGATTGACCGGTCGCGCGGTGTTGACGCTGCGTTGCCGCCGCGACGACGTCCGCCGGATCGAGCTCGATGCGGTCGATATGACCTTTGCTGAGATCAAGGTGGACGGCGCTCTGGCCGAGCATCACTACGACGGGGAAAAGCTGAGCATCGACGTGGGCCCCCACGCCCGGGGCAGCGAGCTCGTGGTGTCGGTGCGCTACGCGTGCTCGCCCCGACGTGGCCTCTATTTCATAGGGCCCAACGAGCATCAGCCACAACGCCCCTTGCAATGCTGGACGCAAGGGCAGGACGAAGACGCGCGACACTTCTGGCCCAGCATCGATGTCCCGGCCGAGAAGGCGACCAGCGAGGTGATCTGCACGGCCCCTTCCCACCTCTTCGTGCTCTCGAACGGCGAGCCCCGAGAGCGGACCCCGCTTCCCGACGGACGCACGCGCTGGCACTACAGCCTCGAGCTACCCCACCCGAGCTACCTCGTGACGCTGGTCTGCGGTGAGTTCGTCGAGGTTCGTGATCGAGCGCCCGCCACCGGAGTCGACGTTTTTTATCACGTCGCTCCGGGGCGGCAGGCCGACGCCCGCCGCAGCTTCGGCAAGACTCCCGCTATGATCGACCACTTCGCCAGCCGCATCGGCATTCCCTATCCCCACGGTCGCTACAGTCAGATCGCGGTTTCGGATTTCATCTTGGGCGGCATGGAGAATACCAGCGCGACGACGATGACCGACCAGGTGCTGCTCGACGAACGCGCCGCTCTCGATCACGACGTCGAGGGATTGGTCGCGCACGAGCTGGCCCACCAGTGGTGGGGCAACCTCGTCACCTGCCGGGAGTGGCCCGAGGCGTGGCTCAACGAAGGGTTCGCCACCTACTTCGAATACGTCTGGCGTGAGTTCGCCTATGGACGCGACGTCGCCGATCACGAGCAGCTGGCCGACACCGAGGCCTACCTGAACGAATCCGGGAAATATCAGCGGCCGATCGTCTGCCGCCAGTACCTGGCGCCGATCGAGCTCTTCGACGCTCACCTCTACGACAAGGCTGGCCGCGTGCTTCACATGCTGCGACACCAGGTGGGTGACGAGGTCTTCTGGCCTGCGCTCAAACTCTACGCCGAACGCCACGCGCGCGGCTCGGTCGAGACACGTGACTTGGTACGCGCCATCGAGGAGGTCTCGGGCCTCAACGTCGACCGCTTCTTCGACCAGTGGATCGAGTCGCCGGGCCACCCAGAGCTCGAGGCGAGCTGGCGCTGGGATGAAGATCGCAAACTCGGGACGGTCAAAGTCGAACAGAAGCAGACGGGCGACACCGTCTTCCGCTTCGAGCTGAAAGTCGAGATCGAACGCCCGGGCGGCGCCTTCCTGGTCGAGAGCTTCGAGGTCCGAGACCGCACCCATAACTTCGAGTTGCGGCTTCCGGAACGCCCCCTGCAGGTGGTGCTCGATCCCGGCGACGTCATCCTGAAACGGATGAAGCTCGACAAGCCCCGCCCCTACTGGGTCCGGCAGCTCGAGCACGCGCGGCTCGGTGTCGATCGGGTGCTGGCGGCGCGCGCACTCGGCGAGCAGCCTGGGCGAGAGAGCGTCAGTGCGCTCGCCAAGGCCCTCGGCAAGGCGGAGTTCTGGGCGGTGCGAGCCGCCGCCGCTCGAGCGCTCGGACAAATTCGTGGGGACGAGGCGCGCGACGCTCTGCAGATGGGGCAAGACGACGCGCATCCCAAGGTCAGGCGCGCGGTGGCAGCGGCCCTGGGCGAGTTCACTTTCGATCCGGTGGCGGGGCAGCTGGCGGCCGCCTGGGCGCTGCGGGGCGATCCCAGCTGTTTCGTGGAAGCGGCCGCAGCGCTCAGCGCTGGTCGTGCGCGGGCGGCCGATGCGCTCGTCGTGCTGCCACAGCTTCTCGAACGCGATTCCTATCAGGACGTGATCCGGGTTCGCGCGCTCGAGGGTCTGGGCGCCACGGGTGACGAGCGTGCCCGTTCGATCCTCGCGGCAGCCTATGCACCCGAGGCGAGCTTTCAGGCCCGCCGCGCGGCGATCGTCGGCCTGGTCAAACTCTGCGAAGGCACGCCGCATGTCCGACAGGCGCGTGAGTTGTTGGAGCGGGCGCTCGGGGATCGAGACTTTCGGGTGCGCCTCGAAGCGGCGACCGGCCTCGGCACCCTGGGCGACGGCCAGGCGATCGCAGCGCTCGAACGGGCGGCGCGAGGCGAGCTCGACGGGCGCGCCAAAAGGCGCATTCGCGAAGCGATTGTCGAGATCAACGAGCGCGGATCGGCGACGGAACAGACCCGCAAGCTCGGTAGCGACGTGGAAAGGCTCCGCCGCGAGGTCGAGGAGCTCAGGCAGCGGTTGGAACGCAGCCCGCTCGAGCGAGGCGGTGACAGCCGCTCCAAGGCCCCCTCGCCCCGACGGCCGAGGCCACCGTCGCGGCGGGGCGCCAAGGGCCCCCGTCGACGCTTGAAGTAGCCGCGCAGCGGATCTCCCGTTCCGCGGCGCGGGAAGATCTCGCGGCGGGCGCGTTGGCAAGTGAGCCATGAACCCGCACCCCGCTTCGACCTCGGCAGCCCTGCGCTCGATTCTTGCTCTTTGCTGCGTGGCTCTGGGGCCCCTCGCACGGGACGCACGCGCGGCCGATGCTCCCGTCGCCATCTATCACGCCTTCGATCAGCCCTTCTCCGACGTCGAGAGCTTCGTCTGCGAACTGGCCAAGCAGGGCTATTCGCACATCCAGATCACCCCGGCCCAAAAGTCGAACCCGGACCCCTCGTGGTGGGCGCGTTACCAGCCGATCGACTACGGCAAGATCGAGGGGCGTGGCTCCCTGCAGGAGCTCCGCCGCCTGGTGCGCAAGGCTCACGGCTGCCGCATGCAGGTCATCGCTGACGTGGTGTTCAATCACATGGCCAACATGGAAGCGCATCGGAGCCTGGACTTCCCGGGGATCCCCGCAGCGAATTTCCACCGCGAATGCCGCATCGTTTATGACGACGGCAACCGGGATAGCGAGATCGGCTGCTGGTTGGGTGTGCCCGACCTCGACCAAGACAAGCCAGCGGTCAAGCGTGCTCACGAGGCTCACCTGCGCTCTCTGCTCGCCCTTGGCATCGATGGTTTTCGTTTCGATGCCGCCAAACACATGTCGACCGAAGCCGTTCGGCGCTACATCGACTTCATCAACCGCGAAAGTGGGGGCCGGGCCTGGAACTATCTGGAAGTGATAGAGGACAGAGACACGCAGGCTGGCCACTACAACGGGATCGCTGCGGTCACCGACTTCCGGCTGTACCGCACCATGCGCCGGGCCTTCAGCTTCGGGGGAAATCTGCGCGACCTGCGCGTCGCCCAAGCTGTAGACGATCCGCGCAGCATCACGTTCGGTCAAAACCACGACACGATCCGGGCGCTGAATCCGGGTTTTGCCATCGACCCCTACGACGATCCGACCGATTCCTACCTGGCCAGTGCCTTCGTCCTGGCTCGGGAGGGAGGCACGCCGCTCGTCTTCAACGACGACAACTTGCGCGCACCCTACCTCCGGTTCGGGGTGCGTTTCCGGCGCATCCTGACGGAGCGGAAGAGCACGGGCGCCAACGTGAAGCAGAACGTGCTCGCCGTCGTCGACAGCGGGACTCTGCTGGTCCTCGAGCGGGGTGCCGAAGGTTTCTTCGTTGTAAACAAGGCCGCCGAACGCTTCGACGTCCCCGCCATCGATTTCACCTTGAGCCAGCTCGAAGGCTGCTACCGCGAGCTCCGCAACGATTTCACTGTAGCCATCGAACGCCGGCCGGACGGCAAGAAGTGGGTGACCCGCTGGGGCTCGCCGAGGCGGGGTGGGATGGAGGTCTATGGCCGCGACGCGCTCTACTTCATCCGCGAGCCGATGGCGCTGTGCCGGTGAGGGAAACGGAAGAAGCCAGCACGGACGATCCGGCTGGCTTCACGACAAGCTTCGGACGATGACGATTGAGACGCGACATCCCTGTCGCGGGACGGGATTCCGAATCCAGGATCGGTAAGCAGGGTGGAAGCTCGAGGAAGATCGAGCAAGCTCGAGCAAGCTCGAGCAAGACCGATCAGACCGGACCCGGCGCCCCATGGCGCTCAGCGCTCTCAACCTGCGCCATGTCGAAATGACGGATGCCAAAGGCGTCGCAGCCATAACGTTCAAGGCCCCAGTCCATGGCGTCTTCAAGATCGGCGAAGACCGCGGCGGGGGTTACGGCGCCATCGGGGAACACCGCAAAACAGTTCTTCATGTTCGTCTCCTCTTTCGTGGGGTTCGTCATACCGAGATCGTCCGGACGGCCAGAAGGCGCGTTCTCATTGTCGGATTTCCGAGTGGAAGGTTGCTTGGCAGCTTTCATCGCCGTTGAACCTCCGGAGCGGGACGGCTGTGGGACACCGGCCTGCTCGAGCAAGAGACGCGCCACACTTGGAGGCCCCCTCGTGATCGGCTTCACACCGTGCTTAGGCGCTTGGGCCCGGCGATATTGCCGGGTCTCCCGCAATCTTTTTTGAATGAGCGTGCCGCCCACGGCCTTAGCGCGGGGATCGCTTCGTCCCACCCGCGGCACGGACCAGCTCGATGGCAACGCTGTCGTCTCGGTCGCTGAACAGGCGCGTGTGATAGGGCGCAAAGCCCGGTGCGCGAATGACGAGATCGAGCGGCCCGCTGTGACGACGACGCACGATCTCGAAGCGCTCTCCTCGACGCGCGACTCCCAGCCGCTTGGCGCCCCAGTGAATTTCGGCATCGACCGGCATGATTCTGACGGTCAAGCGAACATCCGGCTGCCCGGCATCCGGCTCCGGCTCGGACTCGGCAGCGATCACGATCTGTGGGCCCCCCCCGTCCCGACCGCCATCGCCTCCAGCGGTGACCCCGATCGGGCGCGACACGACGACGGCGTCCCGCAGCGGCGCTGTGCCTTTGCGACATGCGCCCCCAGCACCAACGAACATGAGGCTGACGAAAATCGGCCACCTCTTCATCGTGCGGTGCCCTCGCCCGGCTCGCCCGATCGCTCGGCACCGCCGCCTCCGGCTTTCGCCTCCGGTCCTTCGATGGGGATGGGCGCCGCCTTGCGGGCGTAGACGACACCCGGCTTGCGCAGGTAGCCGGGTAGGGGCGCGCTCAGCTGCCCCTTGATTGTCCCAGGCAACGTCTCGACCGGCAGCGGCGGCAAGAGCTCGAACATGAACCCACGCTCGAGCAGACGCAGGTCGTAGAGCTCGCCCTGCACCATGAAACGGCGGCGATAATCGATGGGGACGGGACCTAGCGCGCGGCTCTTGCGATGACGCAGGACGAACGAGAACAGGCGAACCGCAGCCTGGTTGTCGAGGCGATGGCAGCCATGGGAGAAGCGACCGCGCAGAGACGTGTAATCGAAAGTCCCGTGGGTGCGGATGCCATTGTCGAAGTAGGTCGGTCTGCTTGCCGAGCCTCGCGGCTCCACGTGGATACCGGCCACCAGGCCATAGGCTGACAGGTAACCTGGGCCGACCTCATCGTGATTCGGAACCTTCACGATGGCGCCGTTGACCCATTTTTCTTTGATGAACCCGGTCATGGAGGTCGACGCCGGCGGAATCCAGACCGGCGCGGCGACCACGTGCCGCCAGACGCGAGGCCCGACGTCGGATTCTTTGTAGCGGAGATACTCCTGCCCGTCGTCAGCCAGCTCGGATCGCCAACCGCCGATGGTGGTCCGCCAGCGGACCAGAGGGATTCGTTGCCCTTGCCAACGAACGTAAAGGGCAAACGATGGGTAGCGCGTGCGCGGCTGCGGCAGGCGCTGACCGGTCCGATCGAAGGGGAATTCGTACCAGATGTCGCCGCGATCGATCTCGGCCAGCAGATCCATCTGCCCGTCGTAATAGGGCGGTGCCGTCGGCAGCCGAACCGCGATGTAGACGCGGCGAAAGTCCCCGGCGCCACGCCGCTGAAAGAATGCCAGCGCGTCCTCGGGTGTCGCGATCGCCATGCGCGCCAGCAAGGCGGCGGTCCCCTCGCCGACCAGATCCGGCACCGGCTGCGCGGTCTTGCCGCCGCGGTCATCGGTGACGAAGTAGGCCGGCGGTGGTGTGCCGGCAGGCAGGACAGTTGCCACGGAACCATCCTCGAGGAAGCCACCGGCGGCAGCGACCCTCTCGCGCAGAACCCGCTTCAAAGTCAGAAAGTCGTTTTCGAGCGGAGGCCGCGCCAGCGCTTCCAGGGTCCCGCGGCTGATGTCCCCCTGGGCCATCACGAGGCTCTTTTGCTGGAAGGCCAGCATCGCGAAGCGCATGGCCGTGTCGTATCGACCCATCGTATGGCGCGCCGGATCCAGCAACTTCTCGCAGATCAGCCGCTTTTCGGCTTCGGCGAAGGCGGCCCTCTCGGCTTCATGTCGACGGTGGGCGAGCAGCTCCTTGGCGATCTTGGGATCTCGAGCGCCGAGCTCGTCGAGGGAGGTGACCCCCGCCGCCGTCTTTGCGGCCTCGAGGCGAGCCGCCCTCTGCGCTGCCCTCTCGCGCTCCTTGCGTTCCGACTCGGCCCCCGGCGTGGCGATGCTCTCGACCGCCAGCAACTTGCTTCGGTCCACATCGGCAAAACAAGAGGCCGCGGCCGAGGCCACGAACCGTCGGCGGATCACCGAAAGCGAGGGCGGGATGCCATAGAGTTCGAGAAAGTTCCTCTCGCCTGGCCGTAGCCGCTGACCATCACCGTCAGTGCGATCGTTGGCCAGGCCAACGAAGATCTGGCGGTACCGATTGACCAGAGGCCGCCCATCCGCAGCTTGGTGATCAGCGAATACGGCGGGCGCCCAATCGTCCGAGAGGTCGACGAGAGTCTGCCCTCGTCGCACAGCTTCGTTCGGGTCGACCCACCGGTCTTCCCAGTCGGTGCGGCCCGCCACGACTTGCAGGGCACGCGAATCGACTGCCGGGTCGTCGAGCGCCGGCAGATCGTCAAGATTGGCGGGCGGCGGCCAGGCGCGCGCGGGCGGAGTGGAAGACGCGACACGCGTGCCTGCGTCAGCCGATCGGGTTGCGGGAGCTTCGTCCGAACAGGCAAGCAGCGCGAGCGCGCCCCCCAGCACCGCCCGGGCAGGCGACGCGAAGCGAACCCGCCAGCTGGCCACGCCGGC
>JANNNO010000094.1:0-18641 GCA_031398585.1 Myxococcales bacterium
GTTGGCCACGTCGCGCACCTGATAGGTCAGGTTGCGAGCCATCAGGTTGACGTTGTCGGTGAGCTCTTTCCAGACGCCCGAGACGCCGCGCACGTCGGCCTGACCACCCAGCTAGCCTTCCACGCCGACGTCGCGAGCGACGCGAGTCACCTCGGCGGCAAACGCCGAGAGCTGATCGACCATGGTGTTGATGGTGTTCTTGTGCTCGAGCAGCTCACCGCGCACCTCGACGGCAATCTTCCGCGACAGAGCGCCTTGCGCGATGGCAGTCGCAACCTGCGAGATGTCACGCACCTGGTTGGTCAGGTTCGACGCCATGAAGTTCACGTTGTCCGTGAGCTCCTTCCAGACGCCGCGCACGCCTTCGACCGACGCCTGCCCGCCCAGCTTGCCTTCGGTACCGACCTCGCGCGCGACGCGGGTCACCTGATCCGCGAAGGCCGAGAGCTGATCGACCATCGTGTTGATGGTGTTCTTGAGCTCGAGGATCTCGCCTTTGACGTCGACGACGATCTTCTTCTGAAGATCGCCCTGCGCGATGGCGGTCGCGACCTGAGCGATGTTACGAACCTGCTTGGTGAGGTTGTTGGCCATCGAGTTGACGGCGTCGGTGAGGTGGCGCCACGTCCCCGAGACGCCGCGCACGTCGGCCTGACCGCCGAGTTTCCCTTCCGTGCCGACCTCGGTCGCAAGACGCGTGACCTGGTCGGCAAAGGCGCCCAACTGATCGACCATGATGTTGATCGTGCTCTTGAGCTCGAGGATCTCGCCCTTGGCGTCGACCGTGATCTTCCGGGTCAGATCGCCCCTGGCGACGGCCGTGGTCACCAGAGCGATGTCGCGCACCTGATTGGTCAGGTTGGCGGCCATCAGGTTGACGTTGTCGGTGAGCTCTTTCCAGAGACCGCGGGCGCCGAGCACTTCGGCTTGACCGCCAAGACGGCCCTCCACGCCGACTTCGCGCGAGACGCGCGTCACCTCGGCGGCAAAGGCGTTGAGCTGATCGACCATCGCGTTCAGCGTGTTCTTGAGCTCGAGCACCTCGCCGCGCGCGTCGACCGTGATCTTGCGTGACAGATCGCCGAACGCGACAGCACGCGCGACCTCGGCGATGTTCCGCACCTGCGTGGTGAGGTTGTTCGCCATGCTGTTGACGTTCTGGGTGAGCTCGCGCCAGACGCCCGAGACGTCACGCACGACCGCCTGCCCGCCGAGCACGCCTTCGGTGCCGACCTCGCGGGCCATACGAGTGACCTCGCCCGAGAACGACGAGAGCGAATCGACCATCGCGTTGATGGTGTTCTTGAGCTCGAGGATCTCGCCCTTGACGTCGACGGTGATCTTCTTCGAGAGATCGCCGTTGGCGACCGCCGTGGTCACCGCCGCGATGTCACGCACCTGGTCGGTCAGGTTGCGACCCATCAGGTTGACGTTGTCGGTGAGCTCCTTCCAGATGCCCGAGACGTCCTTCACGTCGGCCTGAACGCCGAGCATGCCTTCGGTGCCGACCAGACGGGCGACGCGGGTCACTTCGGCCGAGAAGCGATTCAGCTTGTCGACCGTCGAGTTGATGGTGCTCTTGAGGGTCAGGATCTCGCCGCGAGCATCGACCGTGATCTTGTGGCGAAGATCGCCGAGCGCGATCGCCGTGATGACCTCGGCGATGTTGCGCACCTGCGAGGTGAGGTTGTTGGCCATCGAGTTCACGGACTCGGTGAGCTCGCGCCAGACGCCCGAGACGCCGGCGACCGTCGCCTGACCGCCGAGCACGCCGTCGGTGCCGACTTCGCGGGCAACGCGCGTGACCTCCGACGCAAAGGCCGAGAGCTGATCGACCATCGTGTTGATGGTCTCTTTCAGCTCGAGGATCTCACCCTTCACCTCGACGGTGATCTTGCGCGAGAGATCTCCGGCCGCGATCGCGGTCGCGACCTCGGCAATGTTGCGCACCTGGTTGGTCAGGTTGTTGGCCATCGAGTTCACGTTGTGCGTGAGCTCGCGCCAGACGCCCGAGACGCCGCGAACTTGGGCCTGGCCACCCAAGCGACCGTCGGTGCCGACCTCGCGGGCGACGCGCGTGACTTCGGACGCGAACGAGCCCAGCTGACCGACCATCGTGTTGATGGTGTTCTTGAGCTCGAGAATTTCGCCCTTGGCCTCGATGTTGACGTTCTTGGTGAGATCGCCCTGGGCGACGGCGGTGGTGACGTGCGCGATCTCGCGGACCTGCGCGGTCAGGTTCGACGCCATCAGGTTGACGGAGTCGGTGAGCTCTTTCCAGGTGCCAGAGACGCCGCGCACGCGCGCCTGCGCGCCGAGCTTGCCTTCGACGCCGACCTCCTGAGCGACACGGGTCACTTCCGAACCGAAGGCGCCGAGCTGGGCGACCATGCCGTTGACGGCGCGGGCGTGGCGAAGGAAGTCGCCGCGCAGGGGGGTGTCCTTGCCTTCGACGTCGACCGTCTGGGTGAGATCGCCTCGGGCCACGGCGGTGACGACGCGGGCCACGTCCGCGGTGTGGGCCGTGAGGTCGTCGAGCAGATCGTTGACGCCGTTGACGTAGTCGCCCCACCCGCCTCGCGCCTTGCTGCGCCCGAGACGCCGGTGTGTGCGGCCCTCTCTACCGACCATGTGGCGCAGCTCCGCGACCTCGGAACGGAGTCCCTCGGCGACCTGCGCGATGTCGTTGAACGTCTCGCAGATCTGCCCGTCGATCCCAGCGAGATCGTCGGGCAGGCGCGTCTGAAACTCGCCCCGCGCGAAGGCCCGCAAGCCCGCGAGGATCTGGCGACGATCCAGGGTCGCGATGGGGGGTTTCGGGTGACCGTTCGTTTTCGGAGATTCCGTCGTTGGCATATTAAGACTCCGGCGAGAACGAAAGAAGTTTGATCAAAGCTTCTGTGTCCGCGGGTTTGACGAGGTGGGCGTTGAACCCGACCTCGCGCGACTTGCGGCGATCCGACTCCTGACCAAAACCACTCATCGCGATGAGGCGCATTCGCTCGAAGCCGGGCTCCTTGCGAACCTTGGTGGCGACCGTGTAGCCGTCGAACCCGGGCAGGCCGAGATCGACCAGCGCGATATCGGGGCGCACGCGCAAGATGAGCTCGACGCCCGAGGGACCGTCTGCCGCAACCTGTACCGAATGTCCCCAGACCGACAGGAGCTCGCTGATCGTCTCCCTGATGTCGGAATTGTCTTCGACCAGCACGACTTTCAGGGAAGTGACCGCCTGATAGACGCCCGACACACTTGCCGGCGGGGTCTTGGAGGCGTCGGCCTCGCTCGCGATGCCTTGCGGGATGCGAACCGTGAACGTCGCGCCCTGCCCAGGTCCGGGGCTCGCCGCCGTGACCCGCCCGCCGTGCAGGGCCACCAGCCGTTCCACCAGAGTGAGACCCAGACCGAGTCCGCCGCCGCCGGCGCGTTCCTGCACGAACATCCCGAAGATCTGGGGTAGGAGCTCGGCAGGGATGCCGCGGCCGTTGTCGGTGATTTTGAACTCCACGTCGCCGCCCGAAACGCGACAGGCAAGGACGATGCGTCCGCCTTCGTCGGTGTAGCGGATCGCGTTCGTGAGCAAATTCGCCAGCACCTGCGTCAGCCTGACGATGTCGGCGCGCAGCTCGACACGTTCGCTGGGAAGGTCGGTCGACAGCTCATGCTTACGCTCGTGCAACGCGGGCCGAACCGCAGCGATGGCCTGCTCGACCACTTCCCCGAGCCCGACGATCTCCTTGCGCAGCTCGATCTTGCCCGAGCTGATGCGCGAGACATCGAGCAGATCGTCGACGAGTCGCGCGAGGTAGCGCACTTGACGCTCCATCGTGTCGCGCGTTCGAAGAAGGCGGCCGGTCTCGATCGGGTCAGCGATGAGCCCGCGCTTGAAGAGGGCGAGGCCCGCATGCAGGGGCGCCAGCGGGTTGCGCAGCTCATGGCCGAGTACGGCCAAGAATTCATCCTTGCGACGGTCGGCTTCGGCCAGCTCACGATTCGATTCGAGCAGCGCGCGCTCGACGCGCACCTTCTCGTCGATCGTCGCGGCAAGCTCTTGCGCCTTCAGCTTGAGGGCTTCGGCAGCCCGCTGGGCCTCGTCACGTTGCCGTCGCAGGGACGCCTCTTCCCAGCGGCGTCGCTCTTCCTGCAGGCGCTGCTCGTGGGCCAGCCCCTCGTGAGCGCGCAGCAGATCGGCCTGTCGAGCGACCTCCGCGGTTCGCCGCTGCAGCTCGACGAAGACGCTCGCCTTGGCCCGCAACATCTCGGGCACGATCGGCTTGAAAAGAAAGTCCACGGCGCCGAGCTCGTAGGCCGCAAGGACCTGCCGATCGTCACGACTGTAGGCCGTGACGAAGATGATCGGCGTGTGACGGGATCGTTTGCGCTCGCGGATCAGCTTGGCGGTGTCGAACCCGTCCATCGACGGCATGTTGACGTCGAGGAGGATGAGCGCGAAGTCGCGCTCGAGAAGGATGCGGAGCGCTTCGGAGCCCGAGTGCGCACGCTGCACGGCTAGCGCAAGATCGCCGAGGGCCGCCTCGATGGCGAGCAGGTTGGCAGGATTGTCGTCGACGAGCAGAATCTCGCCGGCGGCGCGCTCATCGGGAGCCTGGGCGGGATGTCGTCCCTTGGGCCCGACCTCTTGAACCATCTCATCGCCAGTTCCCATGAGTCCGGAGGTTGTGGAGCCTATCACGCCCGCGAGCGTGATTCCCCAAGCTCCATGCACCTCAATACTTTTGCGAAATGTCGGTAAAGCTCGCTCCCAATCAGTAACGAGGCGATCCGTTGCAGTGACAACAGCGGTGTTACGAAAACGTGCCGGCCCCGGGAAAACCCCACAGGCCTGCCAGGGCAAGGGAGGCCGGAGGTGGCACGGGACTCGCAGCGCGCAACCGCCCATGAACCTCGATCCATCGGGCGGCGTTGCTACCCTGGCGACTCCGACATCCACGGCTCCCGCGCCAGCTGCCGCACCGGCTGCCGCGGTCGAACCGCGGACGAAGCGGCGGCTCGAGGGAGGCGCTGAGCTCATCGGCGACGGGGTTCACTTTCGCGTCTGGGCGCCGGAACGAAAGCAGCTCGCCGTGGTGATCGAAGGCGGCGGCGAACACGCGCTGACACCCGACGGGGACGGCTATTGGGCGACCCAGGTGTCAGGCCTCGGAGCAGGGAATCGGTACCGCTATCGAGTCGATGGAAACGAACTTTTGCTTCCTGATCCCTACTCGCGGTTTCAGCCCGAGGGGCCTCATGGAGCCTCAGAAGTAGTCGATCCGACCACATTCGAGTGGACCGACCACGACTGGGCCGGCGTGGAAATCCGCGGCCAGGTCATCTACGAGATGCACATCGGTACGTTTTCCCCCGACGGAACCTGGGCGGGCGCCACTTCGCAGCTCCGCCATCTGCGCGAGGTCGGCATCACCGTGCTGCAGGTGATGCCGGTGGGGGAGTTCCCCGGAAAGTTCGGCTGGGGCTATGACGGCGTCGACTGGTACGCGCCGTTTCATCACTACGGTCGGCCCGATGACTTCCGACGCTTCGTCAACGAAGCGCATAGGCTCGGCCTCGCCGTGATACTCGATGTCGTCTACAACCATTTTGGACCCGACGGGAACTACCTCGCGCACTATTCGCTGCACTATTTTGCCAACCGCGAGACTGAGTGGGGGCGGTCGATCAACTACGACGGTCCTCATGCGGAAGGCGCGCGAACGCTGGCCATCCAGAACGCCGTCTACTGGGTAACGGAGTTTCACCTCGACGGCCTCAGGCTCGACGCCACTCAATGCATCTTCGATGAATCGGCAGATTATCTGGTCACGGCGCTCACCCGCGAAGCGCGCGCGGCGGCTGGCCATCGGAAGATCGTGATCGTCGCGGAAAACGAGCCGCAGCACACCAAGCTGGCGAGGCCCGCGAAAGAGGGCGGCAGCGGCATCGACGCCGTCTACAACGAGGACTTTCATCACAGCGCCGTTGTCGCCGCTACGGGCCGTCGCGAGGGCTACTACAGCGAGCAGCGCGGGTCTGCGCAGGAGTTGGTCTCGGCCTTCAAGCACGGCTTTCTTTTCCAGGGCCAGCTGTATCACTGGCAGAAGAAGAGGCGCGGCCAGACGCTGCGGGGCATGCCGCTGTGGGCGGCGGCTTCGTTTCTCGAAAATCACGACCAGGTTTCGAACTCGGGCTCGGGTGAACGGCTCTGGCGTCAGACCACACCAGGCCGACATCGTTCGTTGACGGCGGTGTTGCTGCTGGGCCCTTGGACGCCGCTTCTCTTCGCTGGCTCCGAGTGGAATGCTTCCACGCCCTTCTTCTATTTCGCGAATCTCGAGGGTGAGCTTCGACAGCTGGTCCGCAAGGGGCGCGGCGAGTTCCTCGCGCAGTTTCCCAGCCTGAGCTCCCCCGAGGCGCAAGCCGCGCTGACGGATCCTGGCGATCAAGCCACCTTCGAACGCTCGCGCCTCCGCTGGGACGAGCGACAGGAGCCCTTCCACCAAGCGGCGCTGACGTTGCACCGCGACCTGCTCGAGCTGCGGCGCCATGATCCCACGATCGCCGCGCAGGGCATGGAAGGCGTCCGCATCGACGGAGCGGTTCTGGATCGCGAATGTTTCGTCATCCGGTGGCTGGCGCCTGACCCCGCCCATGATCGCTTGTTGATTGTAAACCTCGGTCCCGACCTGAGACTCGTGCCGGCCAGCGAACCTTTGCTGGCTCCGCCTGAAGAGACTCGATGGGAGTTGCTCTTCTCGACCGACGAGCGGATTTACGGCGGGCCCGGCAAATCGCCCCCAGAATCTGAGGAGACTGGATGGTACTTGGCGGGGCATTGCGCCTCGATGATGCGACCCACATTCATGGCGGCGCGACAATGAACGACGACGACGGAGCGAAGGTGTTGCGGCGGGTGGCCTGGCGACGTGGCGACGACGACAGCGGCATAGGGCCGCTGTTGAATCGCGAATGGCTGGTCACCAATGGGCTGGGTGGTTACGCGTCGGGCACGCTGGGCGGGTTCATGACCCGGCGGTATCACGGCCTACTGGTCGCCGCCCTGCCCAATCCGCTCGGCCGGACCATGATGCTCAACCACCTCTATGCCAGCGTTCGCACGCCGGACGGCAACGAGGCGACGCTGGAAGCACAAGAGACGGCAGGTGGCATCGACGCCCTGGCCACCGATCATCTGGAAGAGTTTCGACTCGAGCTCGGTTTGCCCGTCTGGACCTATCGGGTCGGCAATCACGTGCTCGAGCGGCGGGTTTTCTTCGCCTACTTGCAGAACACCGTGCACGTTCGCTGGGAGCTCAAAGGTGGCGATCAGCCGGTGCGCCTCGCCTTGCGACCCGCAGTCGACTTCCGCGTCCATGATGCGGCTCTCGGCGCGCGCGAGCCGCGCCCCTACCAGGTCTTCCTCCAGGATGACAAGACCGAGATCCGCAGCTCGGAACTCTTCCCTGCGCTGAACCTATCGTTCAAGGGCGAGCGCTCGGCGTTCGTCCATCAGCCTGGGCGGCTCTCGGAGCTGCTCTTCCGCGTCGAAGCCGCCCGTGGTTATGCCTCGCGCGGCGAGCTCTGGTCACCGGGTCAGTTCGAAGTCGATCTCATCCCGGGCCAGCCGGCGACTTTCATCGCGTCGACCGAACCGTGGGATCGGGTGACCGCAATGACACCGGCGCAGGCGCACGAGTTCGAAACCCTGCGGCGATCGCGGCTGGCCGATCTGGTAACGACCGAAGAGGGTCGCGATCCGGTGGGCGATCCAGTGATGGGCGAGCTTGCCATCGCCGCGGATCAGTTCCTCATCCTGCCCGCCGGCAGAGTCGCCGACGCCACGAGGGCGCACGCTCAGGGCGAAGAGCTGAGGACCGTCATCGCGGGCTATCACTGGTTCACCGACTGGGGCCGCGACACGATGATCAGCCTCGAGGGTCTCTGCCTCGTCACGCGTCGGTTCCCCGAGGCGCGCTGGATTCTGCGCGCCTTTTCCCACTACATCAAAGACGGCCTCATCCCCAATCACTTCCCCGAGGGCGCTCAAGACGGCGTCTATCACACCGCGGATGCGTCCCTCTGGTACTTCCAGGCGCTCGCGCGATACCTTGCCTACACCAACGATCGTTGCACGATGCAAGCGCTGTTGCCGTGCCTGGAGACGATCATCGATCATCACCGGAAAGGCACCCGTTTCGGCATTCGCGTCGATCACGATGGGCTGCTCATCCAGGGCTGGCCAACCGAGGCGCTGACGTGGATGGACGCCAAGTGCGCGGATTGGGTGGTGACCCCGCGACGGGGTAAGGCGGTCGAGATCAATGCGCTCTGGTACAACGCCCTGTCGCTCTTCGCCGGCTGGATCGCGGAGGAGCGCGGCGAAGCGGCGGCTGCCGAGCTGCGGGCCCTGGCGGAAAAGGCGCGCATCTCGTTCAACCGACGGTTCTGGAACGACAAGGTCCGTCACCTCAACGACATCGTCGATGGTGAAGGTGGCGACGATCCAGCCCTGCGGCCCAATCAACTTTACGCCATGTCACTCACCCACCCGGTGCTGGAGCAACCCCGCTGGGAGCCGGTCCTCGACGCCGTCAGCGCGGCGCTGCTGACGCCCGTCGGTCTTCGTTCTCTTGATCCCAAACACCCGGACTACAAACGTACCTACCACGGTGATCTGAAGACGCGCGACGCCGCCTATCATCAAGGAACCGTCTGGAGCTTCCTCATCGGTCCTTACATCGATGTCTTCCTCAAGCTTCATCCCGACAAACGCGACAGCGCGCACGAGCTTCTGCGTGGTCTCATCAACCACCTGGGGGAAGCCGGTGTCGGATCGATCAGCGAGGTCTTCGACGCCGAGCCGCCCTACGCCCCCCGCGGGTGCATGGCGCAGGCCTGGGGTGTCGCCGAGCTGCTGCGCACGCTTCGTCTCGTCAACAGTCCGTCCGCGCCCGAAAGAGAAACGAGAATCCCGCAATGACGTCCACGACCGCAGACTCACACGCCTCGAGTCCGCCTGCGCCTCCGCTCATGGAGCGCGTGAAGTCCGTCGCTGCCGTGCTGGCGGCCGTCGCCGGCGCGCTGACCGGGATGTGGGGCATCTATGAGAAGGTCCGTAGCGAGGCCCGCAAGGACACCGCGGCCAGTTAAAACACGCTGGCGCCTCAGGTAAACCAGCTCGGCGAGGCGCTCAAGGAGCTGCAGCGGGAGAACCATCAGTTGCGCGAGATCGTCGCCACCCGGCAGGGGCAGCCGCGTTTGGCCGAGGTTCCTCCCCGTAAGGCCAAGGCAAAGCCGACATCCGCCGCTGCCGCCACGCCTGCTGCACCGGGTGCCAGGCCCGTTGATCCAAACCCAACTGTGCCACACACCGCGGCTGGTCCCGCTCCCACAACTGCCGCGCCGACGACTGCCGAGAGCACTGCCGCGGCAGCCGGCCAGCCGGCGGCGCCCTCCCCAGCCGAGCCGAGTACGCCCGCCCCTGGCGAGCAGCCAGCCGCGGATCCGGTGACCGGTCTCATCAACACGGTGGGGCGCGCTCGCGACGCGATCGAAGGTCTTCGCAAAGTCCCGGAAGACTTCGGCCGCGTGCTCGAGAAACGTGCCAACTGACAGGCGTCGGCCACACGCTCTGGTAGCGCGCGACTAGCGGCCCTGGAATCGGACCGGATCGGTCTCGAACATCACCTGGCACTCTTCCGAGCAGAAGTAGTAGCTGTGCCCGGCGTACATGGCGGTGTGAGAGTCGCGTGGGTTGATCAATCGGCCGCAGACGATGTCTTTGGCTTTGGTCTGCGCGAGGCTGGCCCGGCTGGCCTCTGCGCCGGTCCCGCTGTCTCGGCTGTTATCCAATGGGATCCGCCCGTCATCGAGCGTTCCTAGTTGATTCGGCATCGCATCTCCCCTTTCATTCGGCGAACGTGACAGCGGCGGGAGCAGTCCCCGCCGCCGACACGGAGTCTTCCTTCTCTTCGGCACCGTTGCCGGTGCCTTCCAGATCTCGCTCGGGCAGCGGCTCGACCGCCGGGCCGTGCATGACGACACCGTCGGGCGTGAACCGACTGCCGTGGCAAGGACAGTCCCAGCTCCGCTCGGTTCCGTTCCAGGCGACCAAACAGCCGAGGTGCGTGCAGACGGCGCTCACTGCCTGCAGCTGTCCCGTCGGCTGGCGGTAGACCGCGAGCGCCTCGCCCTCCACGGTCACGACACGACCGGTACCGGGAGCCAGGCAGACAACCTCGTTAATCGAGGCAATCTTGCGGCGATCGAGCAGCATGTGCTTGGCAGCGCGCGCATTCTGCCGGACGAAGCCGCGCATCGAGGCCACCGGATTGACCCGAGTGGCGGCGAAGATCTCGGCCGCAGCGTGAGGACGGCTGACCAGCTCGCCTGTGATCAGCTGCGCGGCCACCGTGGCGCCCGTGATGCCATTGCCCGAATAGCCAGTCGCCACGAAAACGTTGGTGGCCAGGGCGTTGCGACCTATGAAAGGGAGCCCATCCACCGGCTCGATGATCTGACCTGACCAGCGATGATGCACGGGCGCGGGGCCGAGGCGCTCGTCTGCATGGCGTTCGAGGGCTTCGAAGCCTTCGCAGGCTTTGTGATCCTCGCCGACCTCGTGATCGGCGCCGCCGACAATCAGCAAGGTCTCGTCCCCGGCCCGCGCCGCCCGCCAGTAGTGGTAGGGCGAAGCGGTGTCCCAGAAGAGGCCGACATCAGCGGCGACGGAGGTCGTGCGCGCGATGACGTAGGTGCGCATCGGCTCGAGCTTGCTGTGTAGCAGGACGCGATTGATGATCGGCACATGCGCCGCGACGATGACCTTCTTGCAGGTGAGCAGCCCCCGGTCGGTCTCGACCTGGCAGGGCTCCCCGTCCTCGACTGACGTCACCCGCGTCTCGTCGTAGATCTCGCAGCCTTCGCGGACCAAGGCCAGGAAGAGGCCGCGTAGATAAGCAAGCGGGTGAAACTGAGCCTGCCCGGGAAAGACCGCGGCACTGGCGACCGGCAGAGGCAGCGGCAACGTGGTCACACGTTCGGCCTGCAGACCGAGAGACTTGGCCACTTCGGCCTCCTTCGCCACGAGCTCCATGCCCGCCTCGTCGCCGGGCTCGCAGAACAAATGGCCGGGAACGCGCGCAAGATCGCAGTCGATGGCCAGCTGGGCCACCGTGGATTCGATCCAGTCGATGGCGGCAAGGTGAGCGGCGACAGCGACACTGGCGTCACCACGGCCGAATCGCGAGACGAGGGTCGACAGACGGGCATCGAGCACCGCAGTCAGGTGGGCTGTGCTGCGCGAGGTCTCGCCGGCGCCGACCCGATCGGCTTCGACCATCGCGACACTCAGTCCCTCTCTGCGGAGCAACAACGCGGTCGTCGCGCCCGTGATGCCCCCGCCGACAACCACGACGTCGACTTCGCGCGGGCCGGGGAGCACGCCGAAGCGTGGCAATTTCACGTCCATCCAGGGGGAGCGAGTGCCCGAGGGGCCGAGTGCCGACATGCACCTCCGAGCTGCAGTCTCCGTGCCGCGCAGCTGCGCGTGGATTTGCTGCTTGGACACCATCAGGATGTTTCGCCTGGGGATCAACCTGGCCCTCGACGTGACGCTGGGCGCCCCTGCTTCGTGTCGGTGGGTCTCCGGGAAACCCCGGCAAAAGTGGCGACTCCAACAACGAGCCGCCATACGCGGCGCATGACCGTGATCGACGATCCCTCGGCGACGCTGAAGAAGGAGCCGTGTTGCCCGACCACCGAGGCCGCTGTGACCACCCACATCGCTCGCCGGTCTGACAATCGATGGCGGCGACGATGCCGGCGTCGGCACCACCGATGCGGCCGACGCCGGCACGGCTGATGTCGCCGCTGATGCCTCGGCCGACGCGACCGGCGGCTGAATGAGCGGCTCTGATTCCTCTTGTCTGTCGCACGCCTTTCACCTGCCCGACGAGCCGAGCGCACCTAGATTGCGCCCGCTCGTCGCTCGCGTACGTCGGCGGGCTCAACTGAGGAGGGATCATGATTGCAGCCGAGCGGGTGTGGGCAAAGGTCATCCGAGCATTGGGATCAGCGGCCATCGCAGCGGCGGCATCGGCATGTGAGCCGATGGAACCGCCGGGCCAGACTACCGATCCGTCTGCGGTCGCAAATCCTCCGAGTCCCACGACCGGGACTTCGCCGCCGCCTGTCGCTTCGGGGCCGCCCCTCGGCGATCGGCATGCCGACTTCGCCGCCGACCTCAAGCGGGGCCAGGAAGTCCGGCCGGTCGTGCGGCAGCGACAAAGCGACCTGCTCGCGGCCCGATACGATCTCGGGAATCGAGGTGCCGCGGGCGTCGCGATGACTCGTGGCAAGCCTGTCCAAGAAGGCACGCGTGCGCTTTTGCCCGAGGGAGTGACGTGGCAACTGCTCGCCTCGCTGTCGCCGGAAGAGACCAAGGCGAGGGATCTCTTCCCCGCTGGTTTTCTCCCTCTGCCCCACCCCAATCACAGCGAAGGCGGAATGGTATTTCCGAAGTTCCACATCGATGAGGTCAAGCGACAGACCGGCCGCGATCTGGAACGCTTCGATCTCGACTTCGACCTACCTGACCACTTCTTACCCGAGTTCCCACCGGCGATCTTCCTGACCACGCGCCCCGATCTCGGGGACGTCTCGCAAGGTCAGCTCGTCACCACCGACAACTTCTTCGACCTCTTCAAGGACATCCTCAATCCGAAGCAGCTCGATGGCCTCCGTCTGCTGGTGTTCCCGTTCGCCCAGCAGCAGTTCAACCTGACTTCGGATCGGCGATCAATGCGGCCTTCCCTCGGGGTCGCCTGCTTCGATTGCCACGTCAACGGGCATAGCAACGCCGCCACCCACCTGGTCGGCGACATCCGGCCGCAGCCGATGCGCAATCGCATCGACACACCGTCGTTGCGTGGGGTGAACATCCAGCGGCTGTTCGGGTCGCAGCGCGCTCTGCGCAGCGTGGAGGACTTCACCGAGTTCGAGCAGCGCGCCGCCTACTTCGACGGCGATCCCGTTTCGGCGACCAAGAAGGGAATCAACCCGCTCGACCGCGGCGCCCAGGTACACCCAATGGCCGAGCTGCAAGAGCTGCTCGACTTTCCGCCAGCGCCGAAGCTCGACCGCAACGGCCGGCTCGATACCTCCAAGGCGACCGCCGCCGAGATCCGGGGCGAGATCCTGTTCCACGGCAAAGCTCAGTGCGCCGGTTGCCACCCGCCGCCCTTCTACACCGACCTCACGATGCATGACCTCGGCGTGGATCGCTTCTTCACGCATCGGATCATCAATGGTCAGCAGACCAAACCCGATGGGCCGATCAAAACCTTCCCCCTGCGTGGCATCAAGGAATCGCCGCCCTACTTCCACGACGGACGGCTGCTCACCCTCGAGGACACCGTCGAGTTCTTCAATCTCATCCTGGGCACGCGCCTCGGGGATGCCGAAAAGAGTGACTTGGTCGCATTCTTGCGTGTGCTCTAGGCGCCCGGGACTCTTCCACGGGTAGAGAGCTCACGTCCGGGAGGCAAGCGGGATGGAAACGCCACAGACGCACCGACGCATGTCACGTGGGCCTCGCATCGCCCTCATCGTGCTTGCCTCCCTGGCCGTGCTGATCGTCGTCGGTCGTCTGGTCCTCGACCCCATCGCGGCGCAACAGACGCGAAAGGCACTCGAGACGATCAAGGGCTTCAAGGCGACGTTCACCGACGTGCACGTGACCGTGTTGCCCCCCAGCTACGAGATCACGAACTTCAAGTTGATCGAGGACAAGGCCGGTCGCTGGGACGAACCCCTGATCTTTACCGAGAGCGCGCGGGTCTCGATCCTCTGGCGCCGGCTGCTCGACCGGCAGGTCGTCGCCCGCGCGGTGGTGGTCGGTCCCAAGTTCGTTGCGATTCGCCGGGTCGAGGAAAAGGCCAAGAAGGCGCCCCGACTCGGCAAGACGATGCAGGACGCAGCGCCGATCAAGATCGACCGCCTCGAAATCGTCGACGGTGAAGTGCTCATCGCCGAGGGCAAAGGGAAAAACGCGCCCAAGCTCTGGCTGAACAAGGTGAACGCCGAGGTGGCGAACATCGCCATGCGCGAAGAGATGATGGACGAGCGGCCAGCGACATTGAACCTCACCGGGCGTGTGCAACGCTCGGGCAAACTCCGGGTCGAGGCGACGATAAACCCTTGGACGCAGAAGCCAACGTTCACGTCCGACGCCGCGCTCGAAGGGCTCGACGCCCGCGAGCTGCATGGACTGCTCGCCAACAAGGCAGACCTCAAAGCCACTCGCGGCGAGATCAACCTCTTCGTCAAAGTGAAGGCGAAGAATGGCGTGCTCGACGGCGGGGTCAAACCGATCATCAAGGACCTCGAGCTCGAGGCGCAAGATCAAGACATAGGCACCAAGGTGAAGGCGTTCCTCGCCGACGCCGCGGTGGAGCTGATGTCGGACGACATTCCTGGTCGCGACGCCATCGCCACGACCATTCCCATCAAAGGGACGCTCGACCAACCCGACACGCAGATCGTGCCGACCATTCTCGGCGTGGTTCGCAATGCGTTCGTGGTCGGCTTGCAGGCCGGTTTCACCAACCTACCGCCCAAGACGGCGCCCAAAGAAGAAGGCGTGGTCCGGCAGGCCGTCGATGCCCTCAAGAGCGACGAAGGCCCGCCCGAAGCGCAACCTGGTGAGGCCGACCAGCAGAAGCGCACTGACGCGCGCACGCGCCAAGGGCGCAAGGGCAAGGCGACCCGTCAACCTGACTGAACCCGCCTCGGGGCAGTTGCTCGTCAAACGCGGCATACCCACATTGCCACAGGGCCGTGCCCTGAACGATCAACACATCGGCCGGCCATTCAGGCTCTCGCGAAGATGAGGTTTTAAGAGAGACATGCGCTATCACGTTCTGGCCGCCGACTACGACGGCACCCTCGCCACTCACGGGACGGTGCCGCCTGCAACCGTCGAAGCCATCAAACGACTGCGCGCCTCGGGTCGAAAGTTCGTGCTCGTCACCGGCCGCGAGGTCGATGATGTTTTGCAGGTCTTCCCCGACAACGAGATCTGCGACCGCATCGTGGCCGAGAACGGCGCCGTGGTTTACAACCCCGCCACCAAAGAGACACAAAATCTGGCTGAGCCGCCGCCGCTGGCATTCGCCGAGAAGCTGGCGCAGCGGATCGGTCAATCGGTCGCCGTCGGCCGTGTCATCGTGGCCACCTGGCAGCCGCACGAGGCGGTCGCGCTCGAGCTGATCAACGAAATGGCGCTCGAGCTGCAGATCATCTTCAACAAAGGCGCCGTCATGATCCTGCCCACCGGGGTCAACAAGGCGGTGGGACTGAAGACCGCGCTGACCGAGCTGGGGGTCTCGACCCGAAGCACGGTGGGCGTCGGTGACGCCGAGAACGATCACGCATTCCTGTCGGTCTGTGAGTGCGGCGTCGCCGTGGCCAACGCCTTGCCGCCCCTCAAGGAGCGCGCTGACCTGGTCACCGCCGGGATCGGCAGCGAAGGGGTGGCGGAGCTCGCGGACCGCATGCTGCGCGACGATCTCGCCGACATGGACGACGTGATGAAGCGCCATCACCTCTCGATCGGACGGAGAGTCGACGGAACTGCCCTCACGCTATCGCCTTATCGCGGCCCCATGCTTCTGGCCGGCAGCTCCGGCGGGGGTAAGTCGACCATGGCGACGGTGCTGATGGAGGCGCTGGTCGAGCACGGGTACCAGAGCGTGATCATCGATCCCGAAGGCGACTTTCGCGATCTGCCCGAGACCACCAGCCTGGGCGACGCGCAGCATCCGCCCTCGCCCAGCGAGGTGATCGCACTGCTGGAAGATACCAAGCAGAACGTCTCGGTCTCGTTGATCGGGGTGCCGCTCATCGACCGACCGGCCTACTTCGAATCGCTCATGCCTCACCTGCTCGAGCTGCGCGCGCGCACGGGGCGGCCGCACTGGATCTTCGTCGACGAAACTCATCACGTGGCACCCGCGGATCGGCACCCGTCGGGCATCACGTTGCCGGCTCATCCCCACGGGTTGCTCTACATCACGGTCAGGCCCGAGCACGTCGCCCCGGCTCTGCTGGAATCCATAGATGCCGCCTTCCTGGTCGGCAGCCATGCCCCCGAAGCGCTCAGCGAACTGACGCGCTCGTTGAAAGTGCAACCTCGTCCCAAGAACGTGCCAACACCCGAAGGCATCCAGGCGCTGGCCTGGTTCCGCGCCGATCCCGGACGTGCGGTCCTCTTCGAACGAGTGACCCCCAAGACCGAGAGACGGCGCCATGTACGCAAATACGCGACCGGGGAGCTCGAGCCCGAAAAGAGCTTCTATTTCCGCGGCCCGCACATGAAGCTGAACCTGAGGGCGCACAACCTCCTGCTGTTCATGCAGCTCGCCGAGGGCGTGGATGCCGACACATGGCTACATCATCTGCACCAAGGCGACTACTCGCGCTGGTTTCGTGATGCAATCAGGGACCCTGATCTGGCCGAGGAGGCAGCCGGTGTGGAGGCCGCCCGCGGTCTGACGGCCGACGAATCCCGTGAACGGATCCGGGCGGCGATTGACAGTCGCTATACCGCCGCCGCGTGAGCGTTTTTCGCGATAGAATGGGTGCGCTGACGGCGCAACGAATGTGAAAGGGTTCCCGCGGACCCGCAGATCAAGTACGCTCCTCAGAGCAGTGGTCGAGAAAACGGACGTGATCTCGCGGCTTCGTCTAGACGATGCGCCCACCGGCCTCGACCTCGAGGCGATCCGGCGCGAGATCGAACGACTTCAGGCCTCCGCCGCGCGCAACAAGACGCTGTTCGACACCGTCGTGACCGCGAGCCCGCACGGGATCATCGTCTGCGACGCCGAGGGCCGTCTGATCCTGCAGAACCCGGCTGCTGAAAAGATCTGGCGCGGGAGCGCAACCGCTGCGTCGGTCAGCGGGTGGGGGCAATACCGCGCCTACTTTCCCAACGGTCGCCCGTACGCGGCCGAGGATTGGGCGATGGCTCGCTGCCTGTCCCGGCGTGAATCGATCGACCGAGACGAGGTGATCTTCCAACGCTTCGACGACAGCATGGGCGTTCTGCTCGGCAGCTGCGCGCCTCTTCTCGGCACCGATGGTGAGCTCCAGGGCGCGGTTTCGGTCTTCGCGGACATCACACCGATCAAACGCGCCGAAGCGCAGCTAAAACTGATCACCGACGCCCTGCCGGTTTTGATCTTCAACATCGATGCGAGCGGACGCTGCCTCTTCGCAAACTGGACCTACCGGCGCTGGTTCGGCCGCGACAACGCGGAGATCGAGGGTCGACACCTCGAGGACGTGCTGGGCGCCACCGGCTATCAGTCAGTGCGTGGCCCGCTCGCCCGAGCGCTCCAGGGTGAGACGGTCACCTTCGAGACGACCTTCGACACCGCCCACGATCACTCCGAGGGTCACCCCGACGGTCACGCCACCCGCCGGATCATCGAAGCGACCTGCATTCCTCATTTACCGACCAACGGCCGCGTCGACAGTGTCGTCGTGCTGCTTGCCGACGCCACCGTCCGCAAGTCGCTCGAGCGGGCGCGCGAAGAGTCCTTCGTGAGGGCCGAACGGATGCTGACGCTCCTCGAAGCGCTGGCGGCCGCAGTCGATACCTCGGATGTCTTGCGGGTGACCGTCGAGAAGGGCTGCAGCGTCACTCAGGCCAAGGCGGGAGCGGTCTGGCTGCGGGACGACAGCGGCGGTGCCGAGCTGGCCTTCAGTGTGGGGTTCCCGGCCGATCCGGGCGTCACCTCGGATGCCCGTCGCAACCGCGTTGTCACCGTCTTGCATAGTGGCGAGCCGGACTTTCGTAGCGAAGACGGCCGGGCATTGGCGTGCGTTCCCCTCGTGGTGGCGGGCGAAGCGATCGGCGCCCTCACGTTTTCGTTCCTGGAACCTCACAAGTTCGAGGTCGATGAGACCACCACCTTGCGCATCGTGGCGGCCCACGCCGCGCAGGCGCTGCAACGGGCGCGTCTGTTCGATCAGGAACGTCAAGCGAAGTCGGACACCGAGCTGCTTTACGATCTGACCGATTTGGTCAACCGCGAGCCGTCTCTCGATGCGTCTTTGACGCCACTTTTGGCCAGTGTCTGCGAGCGACTCAAAATCGAGGCCGCCGCGATCCTGCTGGTGGATCGGGAGGGTCTGCTGCGCTTCAAAGCCTGGCAGGGGCTCAGCGAGGGATCCCGCGAGCTGCTCGAAGGGCGCACGCCCTCGCCTCTCGCCAACGACGGGCCGGTGATCGTCCCCGACGTGCGCCACGATCAGCAGCTGTCGGGGCTGCTATCGGCCGAGAAGATCACGGGCTTGGCTTTCGTGCCGCTCATCCATGGCGGCCGGGTCCTGGGTAAATTTCTGCTCGGCAGCCGGGCGCCGCGCACGTTCAGCCAGCGCGAGATTCGGTTGACCCAAGCGATCGCGGATCAGGTTGCAGCGGCGGTCACCGAGATCGAGGCGCAAGCTGACCGCGATCGCCTGATCGAGGAGCTGACCAGGACCGTCAAGCTCAACGAACTGTTCACCGGTATCCTCGGTCACGACTTGCGCAACCCTTTGCAGTCGATGCTGACCGCGGCCGAGCTCATCATTCG
>JANNNO010000544.1:0-21770 GCA_031398585.1 Myxococcales bacterium
CGCCCAGCCCCGTCACGATGCGATGACAGATGGAGAGACCGAGGCCGGTTCCCACCCCCACGGGCTTCGTGGTGAGAAAGGGCGTGAACAGCCGCCGCTGAACCTCGGGTGGGATCCCGGATCCCGTGTCACTTACGCTGATGACCACGTGGCCTGGGCGAAGATCGTCGATCCGGGTCTCGATGCGGATCTCATTGCGATCGTGGTTGCCCACGGGGATCGCCTGCGCTGCGTTCACCACCAGGTTCAACATCACCTGTCCCAGGCGGGATTCGTTGGCCTGCGCTGGCGGAACGTTGCCATACACCTTGACCAGACGGCCGCGGTGCCGAAGCTCGTTCCAGGCCATTCGCAAGGTGGAGTCCATCACCTGCTCGACGTTCACCGCTCCCAAAGTGGCGTCCTCGCCTCGTGAGAAGATCTTGAGATCGCGAACGATGATGCGCACGCGCTCGGCGCCCTCACGTGCGTCCCGGAGTTCATCGAGGAGATTCTCGGGAATCGGCTGGTGGCGCGCGAGGAGCGCCAGACCTTCCGTTGCGAGTGACAGGTTGAGAACGACGCTGGCCAGGGGATTGTTGATCTCGTGCGCGACGCCCGCCGCCAAGGTGCCGACCGAGGCCATACGATCTGCGACGATCAATTGGGCCTCGGTCTGTTTGCGCTCGGTGATATCGCGGGAGACGACGACCGCTCCTGAGATCTTTCCGTCGCGAATGACCGGCGCGACGCTGTTCCAGAAGATGCCGGGCTTGTCGCTGGCGCCCGGCCCTCTCGACTCGAACGAGGTTGGTTGCCCCCGAGAGATCACTGCCTCCCAAACCCGCTGCATGTTGTCCCGCTGATCGGGTGGGCTGGCCGACAGCCAGGACTTGCCCAGCACGACCTCGCGATCGACACCGGGGACTGCCCGGTTGAGCAGCTTGATGGTCCCTTCCATGTCGAGGTAGGTCACCGTATCGGGAACGCTCTCGAACAGCGCGTTCAGTACCGCGGCACGCTCGGAGGCCTCACGTTCCGCCTCGTCGCGGGCGGCCAGCGCCCGCTTCAACTCGGCTTCTCTCTCGAGGAGAGTGATTTCCACTTGTCGACGAGCCTCGATGTCGACCTGTAGGGCTCGGTTGGTCTCCTCGAGCTGCAGAGACTTCTTCTCCAGCTTTCGGATTAACGTCTCGCTGTACTCTTTGAGGAGCTGTCTTTCGTCGCCATCGGGCTGCTTGAGAGATTTGGGGGCCGCGGCCGTCGCAGCCGATATCACCTGGCGCATGCGCTCGAGAAACACTGGCGGCTCGGCAGGTTTTAGAATGAACGCGTCAGCGCCCAGCCTGAGGGCCAGCTGCTCGTCCTCCGCATCGGTATAGGTGGCCGTGTAGACGATGAAGGGGATCTGCTTGAGTCGGCCGTCGGCTTTCCAATGACGGAGCAACGTGTAGCCATCCATCACCGGCATGAGCAGGTCAGAGACGATCACGTCAGGCGCCACCTGGCGAGCCTTCTGCAGCGCCTCGGCGCCGTTGCGCGCCGACTCGACGACGTAGTCATGGTTGCTCAACAGAGCACTCAGGTAATAGAGGTTGTCTTCGTGATCATCGACGATGAGGACGCGGGTCATGTGATGCTCCTGCCCGGTGAGAGCACCTCTTCCATCTCGGACACGAACGTCGCCGGGTTGATCGGCTTCTCGATGTACCCACTACAGCCGGACTCCAGCGCCCTTTCCCGATCACCGGGCATGGCATAGGACGTGACCGCAACGATTGGGATGCCCTTCAGATCATCATGGCGCCGTAGGGCGCGCGCAACGGCATAGCCGTCCATCGTGGGTAGCTGGATGTCCAGCAGGATAACGGCCGGCAGTGACTTCCTCGCGAGCTCGATCCCGCTGTGGCCGTCGCAGGCCGCCACGACCTGGTACCCGCTCCGCTCGAGCAAGAAGGTGACCAGGTACCGGTTCTGCTCGTTGTCCTCGATCAGCAAGATGGTTGGCTTCATGAGGCGGCCTCCACCGGCTGGGTCGGCAGAACGACGGTAAAGACGCTACCCTGCCCCCACTCACTCTCGACGCCGATCGTCCCACCCATCAACTCGACCAATCGGCGGGAGATTGCCAGTCCCAGGCCGGTGCCCTCGTGTTGTCGCTCGAGGCCCGAGTCAATCTGACGGAACGGTTTGAACAACGTGGCAAGCGCTTCGGCCCGCATGCCGATCCCGGTATCGCGCACTTGAATCCGCACCGTCGCGGCCGGCACGCCGATCGCCGATGGGTCGTCGCCGGACTCGGCAGACAAGATCACCTGGCCGCGATCGGTGAACTTGATCGCGTTGTTCAGTAGGTTGAGCAAGACCTGCTCGAGGCGCCTACGGTCACCGTCCATCTCACCTAGCCCAGGCGCGATTTCGACACGCAAGGCGAGGCCCTTCTTGTCCACCTGGGGTGTTACCGAGGCGGTCACTCGTTCGATGGCCGCTCGCAGCTCGAACGGAGCGCGGTGGATGGTCAGCTGGCCCGCCTCGATCTTCGAAATGTCGAGCACGTCGTTGATCAGCTCCAGCAGGTGCCGTGCGCTTCCTTGCACCATGCCAAGCTGCTTCGACTGTTCTCCAGTCAAGGGGCCTGCCATGCCTTGAGCGATGATCCCGGTAAAACCGATGATCGAGTTCAACGGCGTTCGCAATTCGTGGGACATGGTCGCGAGGAACGCGGACTTCAGCCGATCCGCAGACTCCGCACGCTCTCTCGCAGCCTCGAGATCGCGAGTGCGTTCGGCCACAATGCGTTCGAGGCCCCCGTTGACCTCGCGCAAAGCCAGCTCGGCGCGTTTGCGTTCGCTGATGTCGATGGACAGGACGAAGATGCCCTCGGGCACCGGCTGCGTCCGGACATCGAACCAGCCCCGGGACCCGTCGGCGAAAACGAACTCGATCTCCTCGTGCAGAGCGATTCGTTCCTCCATGCAACGCCGCAAGAGAGTGAACACCGGCGTCGCTTCGATGCCGGGCCACAGGTCGGGCATCCGCTGTCCCAGCAGCTCCTCGTTGGGGCGCCGGTTCTGCTTGGCTGCGGCCGCATTGAGATAGAGATAGCGCCAATCCGAGCCAATCAGCTGGCACCCCTCGAGCACGTTGTCGAGGGTCGACCGGTAGCGCTCCTCGCTCGCACGCAGCGCTGCCTCGACACGCTTTCGTTCGGTGATGTCGACCCCGACGCCAACCAGGCAGGGACGGCCATCGAAAACGATCTTCTTTCCGGTGAAGAAACACGGCGTTCTTGTGCCGTCCTTGGCCACGAGAGACGCTTCGACGCTGGACTCTCCAAACCGGAAGACCTCGGCAATTCGGTCCTGCAGCCGCGGCCGCTCTTCGGCGGCGAAGAAGTCCAAGGGGTTCATGCCCGCTATCTCGGCGCCGGTGCGTCCGGCCATGCGCTCGAAGTTCCGATTCCAGCGCAGGAACCTACCCTTCTCGTCGTAGAGGTAGAAAATGCCCGGCATGCTCTCGATAAGGCTGCTGGCGAAAGTCCGCTCGGCCTCCGCCAGCGCTTGGGTTCGATTTCGCTCCGCGATGTCTCGCACGATCTCGGAGACACCAGAGATCTGGCGAGTCTTCGTGCTCGCCTCCCCGGCGGGCTCCCAGATCGGCGAGACCGTGATCAAGACTGGCAGGACGCCTCCGTCCTTTGCCATCCGGATCGTCTCGTACGCCTCTATTCTTTCGCCGCTCCTCAGACGACCGAGAATCGCGACGTGCTCGTCTCTGCGATCCGCCGGGATCAGCCGATCGATGGGTCGGCCGACGATCTCGTGAGCGCTGTAGCCGAACATCCGCTCGGCCGCCGGGTTCCAGCTGCCGATCGTTCCCTCCACCGTCCGGCTGATGATGGCTTCATCGGCCGACTCCACGATCGCGAAGAAGCGTTCGAGTTCTTGCAAGCCCCCCTCAGCGCGTTCCTCTTGCGCCCCCTTGATGACAAGTAGCACGCGCGACCCGCTCCGCCCAAGGTCGATGAGCTGCCGCTGTGATCTAGATAGCTGGCTTGACGACAGTTCACGACTTTGACTACAGCCCCCTGTCCGGCACGATCTTGCAATCCCGGCTTGTCCCTCGAGCGCCAGCGCTCCCTCATCATCGCGACCGCGGCCCTCCACTCTTCCTGTTCAGCGCACGCGTATTGGGCTCGCTGTACGCCGAGCGCTATTTCGTGCCCACCGCCACCACCATTTCACAGGGGCCGACGAAGCCTTCGGGGGTTTTGTATCGGCCCAGCTCGGTTTCGATCTCGTCCCAGGCTTGTTGACGGCCGGCCTCGTCGAGGGTCGAGAGCATCTGGTGAAGGGCGCCGAAGGATTCCTTTTCGAAGCGCAGGCATTCGGACGCCGATGCAAGGCGCAGCGGCGACGAGATCCTTTCCACGACGACGTCGCGAAAGCCCGCTGCCTGGTAGGCCGCTTCGATCACGCCCGGGCCGCCGAGGCTGAAGGGGCCGGGCTGGCCGGGCAGCGGTGGGCCTAGGTTGGCCCGGCGGCGGATGATGGAAACCGGTAGTGAGAAGAATCCGTTCATGTCGGCCGTGCTGTAGACGATGTTCGCGATGCGCCCGCCCGGCGCCAGGACCCGGTGCATGCCGGTGAGCGCCTTGTGCTGGTCGGGAAAGTAGATGAGCCCGACCCGCGACATCACGACGTCGAAGCTGCCGTCGGGCAGATCGAGATTTTCGCCGTCCATCACCTGCGTGGCGATCTGAGAGAGCCCCGCGCGCTGGGCCTCACCGGCGGCATGCGCCAGCAGCGCCGGCGCGATGTCGGTGGCCAGCACGTGACCGCGCGGACCGACGCGTGTGGCCGCCTGCAGCGTCTGATCGCCGGCCCCCGCCGCGATGTCGAGCACACGCTGGCCGGGCGCCACCTTGGCCAGATCGAGCATGCGCTCGGTCGCGGGCCCGAGCCAGGCGCGCAGAGTCGGCCCCCAGCGGTGCCAGGCATCTGCTGCAGCCTGCCACTGCGCAAGGGTGGTGGCTTTGTACTTTTGCGGATCGAACTGGGTCATGGTGGCCTCCTGACGAGCACCTTGGCGCGGTGACCGTGTGCGCGGGCGTGTGAGGCCACGTGGTAAACAACGCATGTGTCGGCGCCAGCCTCATGGGATCTGGAGATCCGGCTGCTCGGAGATCTCGAGTTCACGCGACCGGGAGCGATCACCGCCGCGGCGCCTCTGCTCACCACGCTCAGCCGCAAGACCCGCGCGCTCTTCGCCTATCTGGTGGCGACGCGCCGGCGACAGACCCGCCGAGGGCTGTGCGACCTGCTCTGGGAGGGTCCCGACGATCCGCTGGGCGCTCTGCGCTGGAGCCTGAGCCGCTTGCGTCGCGCCCTCGGGCCCGACGGCGGTCGCATCGAGACCCTGCAGGACGCTGTCGCGTTTCGCAGCGACGGCGTGCGGGTCGACTGGCACGTGGTGCGCGATCTCGTCGGCGACGACGTCGACAAGGTACCCACGCAGTCGTTGCTGGCGGCAACGGCCGAGCTGCGCAGTGAGTTCCTCGACGGCCTTCATCTCGACGACTGCTTGCGCTTCGGTGCCTGGTGCGCAGCCGAGAGAGAGGCCGCTTCGACCTTGCGGCTGCGGGTGCTGCGTACGCTGGTCGGGCGGCTGACGCCGAACCCCGAAGAAGCCTTGCCGCACGCGCGCGCCTGGACCGCCGCGGATCCGCTGGCCGAGTCGGGGCACGCAGCCCTCATCCGGTTGCTCGGCGCTCTTGGCCGCCACCGCGAGGCGCTCGAACACTACGGACAGAGCCGCCGCACGCTCGAGCTGGAAGCCGGGATCTCACACGCGCCGGAGATCGAGATGGCGCGGCTGTCCCTCAAGGCCCCTCGCAAATCCACGCCGGCAAAGGCGAGCACGCGGGCAATCCAGCCGTCGGTCGCGCATCCGATCGAGACGGAGCGCCTGGTGGGACGTGCCGACGAGTGCGAGGTGCTGCAAGCCGCCTTTTCATCCCGTGAAGGGACGGCGGGGTTCGTCCTGCTTTCGGGAGCACCGGGCATCGGCAAGACTCGCCTCTGCACGTGGCTGGCCGAGCGGGTGCAAAGAGCTGGCGGCCAGGTTCTGAGCGGTCGCGGCTTCGAGGCCGAGACGGGACGACCGTTTGGTGTCTGGATCGATCTGTTGAGCGGCCTCTCCATCGATGCGGTGCCGCCTGACCTGCGGCCCGAGCTCGTGCGACTGCTGCCCCGATTGGAACAGGCGCCCCCTGGCGAAGGCGATCGCGCGCGCCTGTTCGAGGCGGTGGTGGCATGGCTACGCGATCGCATCGACAACCGCCCCTTGCTCCTCGTCTTCGAGGATCTGCAATGGGTCGACAATGCATCGCTAGAGCTTCTGCATTTCGTGGTGCGCTCACTCCCGAGCCGCGAGAACCTGCTGCTGGTCGCGACCGCGCGCTCAGGTGAGCTGGCCGACAACCCCACCGCCACACGGCTGGTCAGGGAGCTGCGGCGCGAGGATCGGCTGCGAGAGCTTCGCCTGGCCCCGCTCGCACCCGAACACGTTCAGGCGATAGCGACAGCGGCCTACCCGGGCATCGATCCGGCGCCGGTGCTAGCCCACGCCGAGGGCAACCCGCTCTTCGCGCTCGAGGCCGCTCGCGCCGTTGCTCAGGGAGCCGAGATCGAGATCTCGCTCGAAAAGCTGGTGATCGCACACATCGAACGGCTGGGTCAGGACACCCGCCGGCTACTGCCATGGGCAGGTGCTCTCGGCCGCAGCTTTTCCGCCGAGCTGCTGGCCAGCGTCTGTTCGATGCCCGCCGCCGAGGTCGACAGTGCGCTCGGCGAGCTCGAACAGCACGGCGTGCTTGGCTCCACGGCCGAGGGGCAATGCCGCTTCTCTCACGACGTCTATCGACAAGCCGCGCACCGCCAGGTCTCGGAACCCCGCCGACGGTTGATGCACCGGCAGATCGCACGCGCGTTGGCCGCCACGGACGACCCTCACGGCGAGGGCGCCGCCGATCTCGCCCGGCACGCGTCCCTGGGCGGCGATGGAAAGCTAGCGGCGCGCGCTTACCTGGCAGCGGGACAACGGTGCTTGCGGCTCTTCGCCGCGGCCGAGGCCCGTGGCATGGCGGATCGGGGACTGCACAATCTCGGTGAGGGCATGCCTGCCGCGCACGTCGGGTTGGCGGTGGAGCTGCTCCGCCTCAAGGTGCTGGCAGGAGCCCATCGTGTGGGGACAGCGACGATCGAAGCGACGGGCGCCGCCGTGCCCGACGAGACGCTCGTGCAAGCGTTGGAACAGGCTGTCGTGGCCGCAGAGGCCTCCAGCGAGCATCAGGCCGCGGCGATCGGGCATCACGCGCTTTCGGTGCTGTTTCAAGATCGCGGCGAGCTCACGCGCGCGCAGGTGCACACCATGTCGGCCGAAGCTGCCGGCCGGGCTGCCGGTGCCACCGCTGCGGCCCACCAGCAGGCGAACACCGCGCGCTGTCTCATCCAACTGCAACGCGACCTCGGCCACGCTCGACAGCTGATCGCCGAGGCGACGACGACGGCGACGCAGTTTCGCATCGAGGATCCCGATCTCCACTGGGCCGCCGGCCTGCTACATGCGTGGGATGGCGAGCCCGACGGCGCCGCGGCTAGCCTCGAGCGCGCCCTGGCTCTCGCCGTTGCGGTCGGCGATCGCCACCGCGAACACGGCTGCCGGGTGTCGCGTGTGCTCATCGAGCTCGAGCGGGGCCACGCCGATGCAGCCCGCGCGCGTTGCGCAGAGCTCGCCCCGATCGCGGCCTCCCTGGGCCCGGCCGAGCAGGCGCAGGCCGACGCCTTGGCGGTGCTGGCCGACACGCCGGCCGAAACGCCTCTGCCGCCGCCATTTGCCAATGCGCTCGAACGTTTGCGGGCGGCGGACGGCAAGGCGCCCCTCGCATGGCTGCTAACCATGGCTGCGACCCGCACCTTGGAAGGGGGCGACGTCGCGGCCGCTCGTGCTTACGCGACCGAGGCGGCGCAGCTGGCGGACCGCATGGGGCTCAGCAACGAAGGGGCACGTGCCACCGCCGTGCTCGCCTTGGCGTCGTTGTCGACCGGCGACGCGCAGAACGCACAACGGCTGCTGATCACGACCGCGCCCCGCATCGACGACGACAACGTCCTCAGTGCCGGCAGCCGGAAGGCGCTGCGTACGGCTGCCGCGCAACTCGACCTCTTTTCTCACACGTCGGCTCACACGGGGCCTGTTTCACAATGATGAAAAAGGAGGCACCCATGGTGCGCGTAATTGTCGAAAGAACGTTCGAGCAACCCCTGCCCATCGAGGATCTCAAGGCCACCGAGGCGAAGATGGCCTCATGCCTCGACCTCTACGGCGTGCGCTGGATCCGCAGCTACTGGTCCACCGACCGCCGTCGCATGGTCTGCGAGTACGAGGCCAAGGACGCCGGCGCCGTGAGGGAGGTTCAGCGCGAAGCCGGCGCCAAATACGACACGGTCTGGACCGCCGATCTCCGCGAACCGTGAGCTGAGGCCTTGCGCTGCACCTCGGGTGTCTGCGGCGCGCTCTCCCGGCGGCGGCGGGGTTCGTCCACGCCCGCCGCCGACGAGAGTCGCGTGCCGACCGGTGTTCAACCGGGACGACCCGTGATGACGTCGAGCGCGGGAATGAAGATCTGCAGAGCGTTGGCGAAGAGATCCGTGGTGTTGACCGCGGTGATCAAAGTCGCGTCTTGTCCCGGAATTCGAAACATCATCACGGCGTACCCCGCGGTGCTGCCGCTGTGGCCGATGACCCGCGTGCCGTTCGGCATCGTGAAGGTCTCGAGCCCGAGGCCATAGTGATGGGGTAGCCCCGATTCGTGGGGTGCATCGATCATGGTCGTCATGGCAGTCAGCGTCTCTGACTTCGTGAAGAGCTGTCCCGCCAGCAAGGCATCGACGAAGCGCGCGAGGTCTGGCGCGGTGGTCACGAGGGCATGCCCGCCAGCCGCACCGGCCATCGAGGGATCGACGGCGGTGAGATCCAGAATCCCGCCCGGGGCCGCGTGGTAGCCGTGCGCGTAGTCGCCCGGCAGCGTCGTATCGCCTGGCTCGGGCAGCGTGGTGCCGGCGAGGCCCAGCCGATCGATCACGCGCTCACGCACCTGCTGCCGCCAACTTTTGCCCCCCACCCGGTCGAGGATCAATCCGACGAGGGTGTAGTTGGTGTTGGAGTAGCCCCACGCCGTACCCGGCGCGAAAGCGGGCGGCTGCGCGGCAGCGATGGCCAGCGCCTCATCGGCTGACCAGACCCGCGATGGCTCACTCGCTGCCCGCGCATGAACCTCGTCATTGACCCACTCCGGGATGCCGCTGGTGTGGTTGAGGAGCATACGCAACGAGATCTGGTTGGCTTGCGGGAAGCCCGCTGTCACCGGCTCGGCGAGCAAGGTCGGCAGCTTGGCATCGAGCGAAAGTGCGCCCGACTCGACGTGCTGGAGCACCACGGTGGCAAGCAACGTCTTGAGCACGCTGCCGGCACGGAACCGATCGTGACCGCGCATGGCAATCCGAGAAGAGAGATCGCCCTGCCCCGCCGCTCCCGACCAAGGCTGATGCGCCGAATCCTTGTAATAGGCAATGGCACCCGGAAGTACGACGCCCGGCTTGGCGACGCTCAGGTCCAAAACCCGTTGCAACTCGGATGCAAGAGGTGTGGGGGGCAAGACAGACGGCTCGTTATCACAAGCGGCGGCCGTCAGGATGAACATCGCTGTGGCTGCCCGACAGAGACGGTGAAGGGCGATCGGCTGGCTGGCTCGCAGAGGCGGTCGGTAGGTCATGGGAGGCTCCTGGAGTTGAGGGGGTCTCTCCCTCAACACCGCAGGAGCCGAAGGCTGTCACCGGTCCGTCAAGGCTTGCACCGCGCGAAATGCAGCCGAATCGACTGCAGCGTCTCAGGGCAAGGGGCCGCAAGTGATGGCGCCGCGGCGGATGGAGTGACCGCCGGTGGCGCCGTCGTCGCTCCAGTAGAAGCTGCGCAGGCCGCCCTGGCATTCGATCGCGGGCGCCATCGTGATGCCCTCGTGGTTGAGATCCTGAAGATCACCGGGCCGGGTGAAGCCGCGCACGACTTTCCATTTGCCCTGGTCGGGGCTCGAGGCGCTGGTCTCGATGCCGAGCAGGGTCGCCTTGTTGTTGCAGGTGTTGTCGCAATGGGTCCAGAGCACGCCGAGGTCGCGGTCGAACTCGATGCCCATCACGCCCGGCTGGCCGCTGGCGATGGTCGCGACACGGGTGAAGGCGCCGCTGCTGTGGTCGAGGACGAATGCGTAGACAACGCCGCTCGATTCCACACCGACGAAGAACACGCCGCTGCCATGGCCTGGGTAATTGGCGGGGTTGTAGATGAGGCCCGTCGACTCGTCGACGAAGCCCTGCGCGACGAGGTGAGCGTCGGGCACCCAGGTGATGGCCTCGAGTCCGAGGTTGGGGCCGACCGCCGGCAAGCTGGCTGTGAGGTTCCACTCGTGGGTGGCGATCAACGTCGTGCCGGTGGCGCTACCGTCGTAGCGCAGGATGCTGAGACGGCTGACGGTGTTGGCGGTGTTGTCGCGTTCGGAGGCAACATAAAGCGCGGGCGAATCGAGCTCGGCCTTGGTGACGCTCTCCGTGTCGGGCCCGCCGACGCCGGTCGGATAGACGATGGTCTTGCCCGCGCTCCAACCGTCGTTGGTGTCGTTCACCCAGCTGGTCCCGTTGAAGACGAGGCGGAACAACTTCGATGGGCTGTTCTGCGCCGCCCAGAGCACGGCGGGCTCCGCGCCGGCGGCCGGCTGGTAGCTGAGGCCCGACAGGTTGCTCCCGAAGGCGCCTGCGGGATCCACGGTCACCACGGTGGCCGGACCGGGCCAGGGATCGAAGGTCAAACCACCCGCACCGCCCGCACCAGCAGAGCCTCCCGCGCCAGCAGAACCGCCCGCACCCCCGGCCCCACCGACGCCACCATCGGCCCCGGCCGCACCGCCCGCGCCGCCCGCGCCGCCATCGGGTGGCGGCGTGACGGTGCAGTTGTTGGCCGCGCCCTTCGTCGAGGCTACCGTGGTCGCAAAGGCGCCCGTGCTGTCCGGGCAGCGCCCGTACGTCGTGGTCGAATGGGTCAGCCAGGAATGCGAGTCGACGAGCTGGGTGCCGTTGAACAGGCGGACCGCATCGGCACCGCCGAGACCAAAACCCAGCGTGGTCTCCTCGACGACGAGGTAGCCGCCGGCCGGAACGCTGCTGCTGGCGGGCAAGGTTCCGATGTGAGTGTCGTCGTTATCCTTGATGACCCAGCCCGAAACGTCCACCGGCGCCGCCGTGGGGTTGTGAAGCTCGACCCAGTCGCCCGGGACGCCCATGTTGGATTCGATCTCGTTGACTACGATCGGGGCGCTCGGCGAGCCGCCCGCGCCTCCGGCACCGCCCGCGCCTGCCGAGCCGCCTGCGCCGGCGGACCCGCCCGCACCCGCAGAACCTCCTGCACCGCCTGCCCCAGCGCCGCCACCAGCACCCCCGCTGCCGCCGGGATCTCCCGGGCAGACGTTGGCTGCGCCCTTGGTTACGCTGGCCGTGGTGGTGAAGGCGCCGCTGCCGTTGGGGCAACGGCCGTAGGTGGTGACAGACGCGTGTGTCAGCCAGCTGTGCGAATCGACGAGGCGCCCATCCGGCAGATAGAGGCGCACGGACTCGGCGCCACCGAGGCCAAAGCCGAAGGCCGCCTCCTCGAGAACGAAGTAGCCACCTGGCGCGATCAGCGTGCCGGCTGGCAGCGCGTAGCTGTGGGTGTCGTCGTTGTCCTTGAAGATCCAGCCGCCGATATTCACGGTCGTGGTGCCGGCGTTGAAGAGTTCAGCGAAATCACCTGGGACGCCGCCGGACGACTCGACCTCGTTGAAGACAATCGCCGGCAACGCGCAGACGTCAGTAACACCCGGAGAGCAGACGCCCGCCTGGCATCTGTCAACCTCGGTGCAGGCGTTGCCGTCACTGCAACTGGAGCCGTCCGGCGCCGCCGGGTTTGTGCACGTGCCGGTGGACACATCGCAAGTACCTGCCTGATGACACTGGTCCTGCGCGACGCAGATGACGGGATTGGTGCCGACGCACGCACCCGACTGGCAACTGTCGGTCTGCGTACACGCGTTGCCATCGCTACACGCCGATCCGTTGGCCACGGGCGAATGAACGCAAGCGCCCACCGCACTGCAGGCGTCGGTGGTGCAGGCGTTGCCGTCGCTGCAGAGGCTGGGGCTGCAGCGTTGCACGGTCAGGATGAGCCGCGGAGGCGTCGTGGATTCGCGCGACGCGAACTCGGCGAACTCGCCGATCCAACCGCTCTTGAGCATCCAGCCGTCGTTCACGAGTGCGCCGGACAGGAAGCCGCGAACGTCGCCGGTGACGTCGATGGCGATGGCGCCGGTCTGCTTGGGCGAGATGGTCGTGGCGCCCGACGGGCTGACGACGAAGGGATTGGGGGGCAGCGGACCCATCGACCACGCCGTCGCGCCCGAACAGTCGGCTTTGTTGTTGGTCGGCTTGGCGTCGACCGCGCAATTCCAGGTGGAGCCGGTCTCGGTCCAGGCCTTGGTCAGGCGGTGGGCGCTCACGGCCTTGGTGGGAGCCAGCCTGCGCAGCGAATTGTTGGTGAGGGTCAGCTCCAGACGCGCGGACGCGACGTGGTCCTGCGCGCCAACTGCCGCTCTGAGCGCGAGCTGATCGAAGCGGACGAGCGTCCGGTTGACGTCGAGAGTCTTGTCCTTGCCGTAGTTGGTGTTCTGCGCGGTCAGCCGAACGGAGGTGTCCTGCAACGCCGGCAGAATCACGGTCGCGGGCGGCGGGGCCACCACCGCGTGCGGCGTGCTCTCGATATCGACAGCGACCTTCGCGACCACTGCCGCCGGCGCCGAGGACTCGCTGTCACCACAACCAGCAGCGATCGCGGACGTGAGCAGAGTGAGACAGGCGAGCGAGCGGACGAGCTTCTTCGAAGTGTGCGTCGCAGGGTTCATGGCAGGGTGCATGGCAGGGGTCCTCGACGCGCACCCTAGACGCTTCGACGACCGCAGCTGGTGACACCGGTGCGAAGCCTGTGTCTCCATCGCTTGACGAACCCGCGACTCGTTGCGATCGGCCGCCGTCGTGAGCGGGGGACTAAACCACGACGATCTTCAAATCCGCGGAATGGGCGGACATGGCAGCGAGCCTTTCGATGTCGTGGCGATCCGCATCCACGATGTCAGAAGTTCGCGACGAGGCGAGCATTTGGCCGACCTTTCGGGCTTGCGAAGGAGAAAACGCCTGGAGGTTGCAGTGGCCGAAGAGCCTCGCCATAGGCGGGCTGTTTCCGAGCCACGCCTGCGCCACGACAACCGACGGCTCGTGAGTGTTCGCATCCGCGTCGATCAGCTCTGCCAGGATTGCCTTCATCTTCGATGAATGTTTCTGAAGGGCGATGAGCGCGCCCGCGTCGAGCGTAACCTCGGCCGCATGAAGGGGCGTGATGGTCAGGTCCGGCACCTGCGCGACTCTCGTCGACGCCGTGCGCTTCTTCCTCATTCGTCGCCCCAAAGAGCCTTCTTCGCCCAGGCCCGATCCTCGGAGGTGGCCGGACCCGATTCGGCCTCCAACTCGGCGAGCACGGCTTTGAGGCCTTCTCGGCGACGCTGTCTCTCCAACTCGTGCTCCGCCGCTTGGGTAAGCCATGCGGAGACATTCCCGCGAGCATGCTTTTTCGCCGCACGGTGCACCTCCGCGGCAACGCGCCTGGGGACGGTGAACGCGATCCGCGCCTTGGACACGGTCTAATATTACGCTCGTAACAACCGCGTGCCGACTCAGCCGCCCGCCGCGGGCTTTCCGCTGGTCAGCACTGTGAAGTCATCGGTGCGGGCGACGCCGGCGAAGGCCGCCACCAGCTCGGGCGGCGGCGCGACGATCTTGCGGGCGCGGAGATCGAGCCAGGCACCGTCGACCTCGAGCGTGGCGGCGAGCTCGTTGCCTTTGAGGATCTGGTGGCGCATGCGCCACTTGCGTCCATCGGTGGACGCGGCAGCGACGCGAAAGTCGATGCTCAGCGTGTCGCCAAACTGAATCTCGCGCATGAAGCGCGCCTCCTCGCGAAACAGCACAGGGCCGATTCCGTTCTTGGCCATCCAGTGCAAGCCCACGCCCTGGCCCTCGAGGAACGTGATGCGGGCCATCGCGCCCCAGTCGTAATAGACCGAGTGTCTGACGTGCCCGTTGGGGTCGAGGTCCGACCAGCGCAGAGGGACGGCGAGAGTAAACGGGGACGCTGAAGCTGCCACGGAAGTTTCCATCGAAGTGCCCCGAGCCTACCCCATCGCGCCGCCCGCTCAAGGCCCGTGGATGCTCTGCTTGAACTCCTTTTGCATCAGCAGTTTGATGTTGGCGTCGATGATCTCGCCCATCGTTCGGCAGTGCAGGAAGACCGAGCTATCGTGGTGCTCGGCCAGCTCGGTCTTGAGGTTGGCGACCTTGTCGGGGTCAGAGAGGCGGTCAGTGCGCATGATCGACAGCAGCTCGCTGAGGCGGCTCCACTCGACCTTGGCCCGCGCGGCGATCAGGCTCCGCTCCTCGAGCTGGTACTGCTGCACCGTCTCGGGCTCCATGTGCTCGATGCCGAGGAAGATGATCGGGTTGTTCTCGCGAAAGTATTGCGGCAGGTAGAAGTTCTTGCGGCCCTCGTACGACTGCTGATCGAAGTCGATCGCACGCAGGCGGAACTGCGCTCCCTCGATATCGGGGGTGACCGCCACGACGAAGTTGTACGACCGCATGTCGCCAAGCAGGCGCACGAAACAGCGCTCATTGAACTTCACGAACTCCTTGGCGAGGCGGATGTTGTTGAAGACCGAGCCCGCCATGTGGTGGAGCATGAAGTCGTCGCCCGGGATGCCGATGATGTGCTCCTCGACCAAGGTCTCGCCGTGCACCAGGAAGGTCACGGTGTTGGGCGACAGCAACTCCTCGAGCTCGAGGCCGTAGACGCGCGAAGCATCCGAGCGTTTGATGTAGAAGTGGTCGTAGTTGTCGTTCAGACGATTGATGATGCGAACGCGAAACGGCTTCGTGTTGCCGAAGGTGCAGTAGTCGATGCGAGCGACCGTGAGCTGGTTGAGAATCCCGAGATCGCCGCCGGCCTTGAGCAGCGAATACATGTACGTGAGCGACCGGTAGAGCTCTTGCCGCTCCGAAGACGCGTGGTGCACGGTCTCCCAAAGCGTGTCCTGCTTGCGCTCGTTGAGCAGCGGCACGCTGAATTCGTGGCGCACGAGATCGTCGTAGCCGAGCGGCAGCTCAGCGGCGCGGTTGTACTTTCGCAGGTACCCGAGCAGAGACGGCCCGACCGGAAACGCCGGCTTCTTTCTCGACGGGATGTTGCCGCGCATGTTCTGCGTCCATTATAGGCGGAGACACCGATGTCGATCGCGTAGACGCGCGGCCGGGACGACGCCGCTCACTCCCCATGCTACGACCGGATGTACAGAGCCGCATCTCTGGCTTGGTCGAATACGACGGAAGCGCGCGCTGTCTCGCTGAGATTCACAGCCTCGCCCGCCAGGCGTGAACGGGGACGTCCGGCGCCTAGCGAGGGGTTGGATTTGGGCGACTACATGCCCGGGATGGCCATCATGTCGACGATCTCGATGAAGCCGTCGGGGGTCATGAAGTGGGGATGGCCTTTGAGTAATTCGGCCACGGCCTCTTTGGACTCGCCCTGCAGGATCGAGAAGCCACCGAGATCGTTGCGCGAGGCAGAGGCGCCAGCGGGGGTGACCTTGAGACACTTGCCGAGCGGCGCACCCATGTCGACGATCGAGGCCGCGGCCTTCTGCCCCCACGCCATCCAGGCGTCCATGCCGGCCTTCTGCTGCTCGGGCGTGGCTTTCATCATCTGATCGAATGATGCGAGAGGCGCCCGGTAGAGGATCAGGAACTTTTTCATGAGTGTGGCCTTTCTCGGAATTCCGTTGCAGACGCAGCCTCGAGCTGCCGCGCCGAGTGACGATGGGTCTACGCCCTTGCGCCCCCAGCCGCAAGCGCACCGGCGCATGGCGCATCGGCGATGACGGTCCAAGTCACTCGTAGCGTTTGCGTTTGCGCCATAACGTCGCAGCGTCGATGGCGAGGATCTCGGCGGCTCGGTCGAGCGAGGGGCTTTGCTGAACGACGCGCAGGATGTGTTCTCGTTCGATCTGTTCGAGCGTGAAGGCCCCGCCCACGGTGGGCGTGATGCGGACCGAGCCGGTCAAACGTTCGGGAAATGCGTCGGGCTCGATCACGTTCGAGGGCCACAGGATGAGCGTCCGCTCGATGGTGTTGCGAAGCTCGCGGACGTTCCCGGGCCAGTCGTAGGCACCCAGCATCGTGGCGGCTTGGGATGAGAGCTGGGGAATCGGTCGGGCGAGCTGGGCGGCGAAGAACCCGATGAAGTGGCGAGCCATCGGCAGGATGTCTTCTTTGCGTTCACGCAGCGGTGGCACACGGACTTCGATGACGTTGAGGCGAAAGAGCAGATCCTCGCGAAACAGCCCCTTGGCGATGTCGTCCTCGATGTTTCGGTTCGTCGCCGCCACGATGCGCACGTCCGCGCGCCGGGTCTCATTGTCGCCCACGCGTTCGAATTCCTTGTCCTGCAGGAAGCGAAGCAGCTTGGCCTGCAGCGAGGTGGGAATCTCACCGATCTCATCGAGGAACAGCGTGCCCCCAGCGGCCGACTCGACTCGGCCGGGCTGATCCTTCACCGCACCCGTGAACGCGCCGCGGGTGTGGCCGAACAACTCGCTGGCCAGCAGCTCCTCGGAGAGGGTCGGACAGTTGACCACGACGAAGGGCTTGTCCCGACGATCACTTTGCATGTGAAGCGCCCGCGCCAGCGCCGTCTTGCCGGTGCCGGTCTCCCCCCGCAACAAGACTGGCGCATCGGCACGCGATGCGCGCTGGATAGTGTCCATCGCCTTGCGCATGCCCGGACTCTCCGTCCGCAGCTCGACCTCGGGCACGGCCTCCGCCAGGCGTCGTTCGAGCTCGGCGACCTGCGCAGTGAGCTGCCGACGCTCCCGCAGACGTCCCACCACCAGGCGGATCTGCTCGGGCGTGAACGGCTTGGGCAAGTAGTCCCACGCCCCCCGGCGCAACGTTCCCACCGCCGTTTCGATCGATGCGTTGGCCGTGATCACCACGATCGCGAGGCCGGACGATGCGGCCAGCATGCGTGGGATGAGATCGGCTCCGTCGTCGGCCCCGAGGCGCAGATCGAGGAAGGCGAGGTCGAAGGAGAGCCGACCGAGCGCCTCCAGCGCAGGCACCGGTCCACTGGCCTTGTGAACCTCACAGCCGAGCTGCTCGAGGCAGATCGCGAGCGTGTCGCGAATGTTCTTCTCGTCGTCGATCACGAGGACGCGCAGATCGCCCTCGGGGCGCGGCTCGGAAGGGCGGTGAGCTGCCATCGTGGTGACTCGAGCTTACTCCAGCGTGGGCGGTCGAGCCGGGGGCCGCGAGCGTGCAAAATGCGGGAACGACACGGCGTTCACCTTGCAGACTGCACGACCCTTCGTAAACCAGCGCCGGACAGCGTGGGCCGCGCGGCACCTTTTGCTCGAACGCTGGCAGTCATGCCACCCTTGCGGCAGCCCCTTGCCCCCGCAGGTGACGTTCTGCCGGGCTTTTGCCACAGCCGCCTCTGGGCCACCTACCCAATGCCACCCCCGCCCCCCACACGCCTGCGCGCCGAGGACTTTCTCGAGCTGGTCGAGAAGGGGAAACGCGGCCGCCTCAAGCTCTACATCGGCTTTGCCGCCGGGGTCGGCAAGACCTATCGCATGCTTGAGGAGGTCCACGCCCTCAAAGCCCGCGGCATGGACGTCGTCGTCGGGTTCGTGGAGACCCACGGCCGCGTCGAGACCGAAGAGCTGGTCGATGGCCTCGAGGTGATCCCCCGACGCAAGGTCGAGTATCGCGGGGTCTTCGTCGAAGAGATGAGCCTCAACAACATCCTGAAGCGAAACCCCGCGGTCGTGCTCGTGGACGAGATCGCCCATACGAACGTACCGGGCAGCCGCAACAAGAAGCGCTATCAGGACGTGCTCGAGCTGATGGACGCCGGCATCAACGTCATCGGCGCCTTCAACGTGCAACACCTCGAGAGCCTGAACGACATCGTCGAGCGAGCCACCGGTGTGGCCGTCCGCGAGACCGTGCCCGACAGCTTCCTCAAGCAGGCGGACCAGGTCGTGAACCTCGATCTCGCCGTCGAAGACTTGCAAGAGCGGCTGCGCGCCGGGAAGATCTACGCCGCGGACAAGATCCCCTGGGCGATCGAGCACTTCTTCAAGGACCAGAACCTGGCCCACCTGCGCGAGCTGGCGCTGCGCGAGGTCGCCGAGAGCGTCGAGCGCGCGAGCGCGGCCCGGCCCACCGTGGACGCGCCCCGCGCCCCCAGCTCGTCGCCGCGCAGCCGCGTGATGGTGTGCCTGTCCTCGTCGTCCCCGCGGGCGGCGTCGCTTCTGCGCAAGGGATCTCGCCTGGCCGGGCGCTTCAGCACGGACTGGTTCGTGGTGTTCGTCGAGACTCCCAAGGAGACCTTCCAGACCATTGATGCCGAAGCTCAGCGCCACCTCATCGCCAACTCGGACAAGGCGCGCGAGCTGGGCGCCGAGGTGGTGCGCGTTGCCCACAGCAACCCGGTCGAGGCCATCCTCGAATTCGCGGGCTCGCACAACGTAGGTCACATCGTCGTGGGGCGCTCGCACGCACCCTTCTGGAAGCAGCTTCTGGGCATGTCGATCCCGGCGCGGCTGCTGCGTGAGGCGGCGGGCTTCGATCTGCACATCGTGAGCCTGGAAGAGGACTAGGGCCGTGACACTCAAGACCAAGCTCGTCCTGGCCCAGGTGCCCCTCGCCGTCGCTCTGGCGTTGCTCGGCCTCTTCTCGGGCTTCGTGACCGATCGTCTGGGGCAAGAAGCGACGCGCATTCTCGACGACAACTACCGCAGCGTCCTGGCGGCCCAGCGGATGAAGGAAGCGCTGGAGCGCCTGGACAGCCAGGCGTTGGTCGCACTTGCCGGCCGCGCCAGCGACGTTGCCGGCTTGGGACACCACCGGCGCGTCTTCGACGAGGAGCTCAAGGCCGAAGAAGAGAACATCACCGAGCCCGGTGAGGCCGAAGCCGCCCGGCGCCTGCGCAGGAGCTGGACCGAATACTGGGCGGCGCTGCAGAAATATCAGCGACTGGAAGATCCGGCGGCCCGTGACGGGATCTACTTCGGCGAGCTCGCACCAGGCTTTCATCGAATCAAAGCGGCAGCCGAGGAGATCCTGCACCTCAACCAGGACGCCATGGTCCGCAAGAGTCAACAGGCCGAACGTCGGGCCTCTCTGTTCAAGACCCTGATCATCGCCGTGGTGATGGTTCTGGCGCTGCTCGGGCTGGGCGCGTCGATCTCCTTGACCACCCGCCTGTTGCGCCCCGTACACGTGGTCGCCGCGGCCGTGCGCCGGTTCGGTGGCGGGGATCTCGGCGCCCGCGCTCGGGTCAACGTCAAGGACGAGATCGGCCAGCTCGCGCACGAGTTCAACACGATGGCCGAGCGGCTGGAACGATACCGCGCGAGCTCCCTGGGTGAGTTGTTGCAGGCACAACAGGCCGCGCAGGCCGCGATCGATTCCCTGCCTGACCCGGTCGTGATGATGGACGCGCGAGGAAAGCTGTCCGGGCACAACCTGGCCGCCGCCCAGCTCCTCGGCGTCGACCTGGAGAAATCCGACGGCGAGCTGCCCGCGGCCGCCGACCCGGCCATCCGCGCCGCACTCGACCGCTTTCGCAACCACGCGATCTCGGGCAAGGGCAGCTATTTGCCACGCGGCTTCGAGGACGCCATTCGCCTGATCACGAGCGCCGGCGATCGAGTCTTCCTGCCACGAGCGACGCCCATCTATGGCGAATCCGGTGAGGTCAGCGGCGCCGCGGTCGTCTTTCAGGACGTCACGAGGCTGTTCCGCGCTGACGAGATGAAGAACAACCTGGTGGCGACGGTCGCGCATGAATTTCGTACACCCTTGACGTCCCTGCGCATGGCGATTCACCTGTGCGTCGAGGGGACGGTGGGGCCGTTGACGACCAAACAGGCCGACCTGCTGCACGCCGCGCGCGAGGACTGCGAGCGGCTCCAGTCGATGGTCGACGACCTGCTGAACCTGTCGCGCATCGAATCGGGGCGCATCGATCTGCACAAGCGCCGCGTGGCACCGGACGCCCTGGTGGTCCTGGCCATCGACATTCATCGGCAAGCCGCCGAGGATCGGCATGTGACGGTGCGGGCTGAGATCCCTCCCGGTCTACCGGAGATCTTCGCCGATCCCGACCGCATCCAGCTCGTGTTCACGAACCTGCTCAGCAATGCGATTCGCTACGCCCCCGCCGGCAGCGAGATCGTGGTGCGGGCCGCCGCGGAGTACGCCCCGCAGGGGGCCCGCAGCGACGATCACGTGATCCACGGAGCGGGCTGGATCCGCTTCGAAGTGGCCGACCAGGGACCCGGGATCCCGCTCGAGCATCAGGTGGGGCTGTTCGAGAAGTTCTTCCGGGTGCCCGGTAGCCCCGAAGGGGGCTCGGGCCTGGGGCTCTTCATCGCCAAGGGTTTGACCCAGGCTCACGGGGGAGAGATTGGCGTGCAGAGCGCTCCGGGACAGGGGGCGCGCTTCTGGTTCCGGATCCCGGCGGCGCCCGAGGTCACGCCGCGGCCTGTCCTGACCGCGGCGCGCGGCCAGGCGTGATCCCCGCAACCAGCGGTCTCACTGAGAGGCGGGCGAATCGGCGCCCGCCCCAGGCCTTCCGAACTGCCGATCGAGGGCGAGGTTCAGCGCCAGGACATTGACCCGGGGCTCGCCGAGAAACCCGAGCTGACGACCTTGGGTCAAATCGTCGAGCAAGCGGTTCACGCGGTCCTCGCTCACGTTCCGCGACCGAGCGATGCGGCCCACTTGCCACCGTGCCGCGCCTGGGGTGAGGTGCGGGTCGAGCCCGCTGGCCGAAGCGGTGACCAGCTCGGCCGGGATCGGCAGGGGTGCATGGGGGTTCTCTCTGCGCAAGCGCTCGACGTCGGACTTGGCCCGCTCGCGCAACTTGGCGGAGGTCGGCCCGAGGTTCGAGCCGCCGGACGAGGACGCGTCGTAGCCGGCCCCGGCGGCCGAAGGACGGCCCTGGAAATAGCTGGGGTGTGTGAACGACTGACCGATCAGCGTCGACCCCACGGCCCGACCCCGGCCGTCGTGGACCAGGCTGCCAGCCGCGCGCTCGGGAAAGAGAGCCCCGGCAAGCCCGGTCATCGCCAGTGGATAGGCAATGCCGGTGAGGAGCCAGGTGACGATGGTGGCTTGCAGGCAAATTCGCAGCGTGCGCATGGCGGTAGTTCCTCTTCAGACGAGCCCCAAAACAGACAGACCGAGGTCAATGATCTTGATCCCGACGAACGGCGCCAAGAGGCCCCCAGCGCCGTAGACCAGCATCGACCGACGGAACAACGCCGCGGCGCCGAGCGGCCGATACTTCACGCCACGCAGAGCGAGGGGAATGAGCGCAATGATGATGAGCGCGTTGAAGATCACGGCCGAAAGGATGGCGCTTGCCGGCGAGGCGAGCCTCATCACGTTCAGCGGAGCAATCTCGGGATAGGCGACCACGAACAGCGCCGGCAAGATGGCAAAGTATTTGGCGACGTCGTTGGCGATGGAGAACGT
>JANNNO010000574.1:0-14435 GCA_031398585.1 Myxococcales bacterium
GAGCGAGGTTGCCCGCCAGGTAGCGCAGCGGCGTCGAGTGCTCCTCGAAGTAGCCCGACAGCGAAAAACTCTGCAGGCGCGCACCGTCGGCGAGCGCGGGCAGATAGGCCTGGTCGATGACGTCGGATTCGACCGGGGTCAGGCGATCGAGCAGCGAAGGATTCAAGATGTGCACGCCGACGAACATCTGGTCGGTGACCTTGCCGAACGCGGTGACGTCGCCACGCCGTCCGCGCATCCCGACGATGCGTCCGTTCTCGTCGACGCTGATCGGCGCGAACTTCACCGGGTCTGGATTGGGGCGCACGACCAGCGTCGCCTGCGTGCTCTTGGGCGCTCCCTTGTGCGCAGCGACGACCGCCGCGAGCGGAAGATCGGAGACGACCTTGCCGTTGATCACCAGAAGCGGTCCCGGCGTGAACAGGCTTCGTGCCTTGGCGAGGCCGCCCCCCGTACCGAGCAGCTCTGTCTCGTCGGAGTAGGCGATCGAGACGCCGAAACGGCTACCGTCCCCCAGCTCCTGGCGAATCTGCTCGCCGTGGTGGTGCAGGTTGATGACCACGCGGTGCAGACCCGCCGCTGCGCACTGGGTGAGGCTGAAGGTGATGGCGGGATACCCACAGATCGGCACGAGGGGTTTGGGCCGCGCGGCGCCCAGCGCTCCTAACCGCGTCGAGCGACCGGCGGCGAGGATCATGACCTGCATCGCCTCCACCTTATCACCGCGACGGCTTGTGATACGGTTCGCCCGATGAAGATCTGCGTGATCGGTACGGGCTACGTGGGGCTGGTCGCGGGGGCTGGTTTTTCCGATATGGGCAACGACGTCGTCTGCGTGGACATCGATGCGGCCAAGGTCGCGATGTTGGAGCGCGGCGAGATGCCGATCTACGAACCGGGCCTCGACAAGCTCTGTGCTCACAACGTCGCCGAGGGGCGCCTCGCCTTCACGACCGATCTGGCGGCGGGCGTCGCCGGGGCTGAGGTGATCTTCCTGGCCGTGGGCACGCCACCTGGGCCCGACGGCTCCGCCGATCTGCAATACATCTTCAAGGCCGCCGAGCAGGCCGCCGCAGCGCTGACGGGCCCCGCGGTCATGGTGACCAAGTCGACGGTTCCCGTGGGCACGGGCGACAAGATCGAGGCGCTGGTTGCGAAGGTCGCGCGGCACGAGGTGGCGGTGGCGTCGAACCCGGAGTTCCTCAAAGAGGGTGACGCTCTCAACGACTTCATGAAACCGGACCGTGTGATCATCGGATCGACCGACAAGCGCGCGATCGATGTCCTCAAGTCGCTCTACGCGCCTTTCACGCGGGTGCACGACCACGTCCTCGTCATGGATCGGCGATCGGCCGAGCTGACCAAGTACGCAGCCAACGCCATGCTGGCGACGCGCATCTCGTTCATGAACGATCTCGCCAACGTCTGCGACGCGCTCGGCGCCGACATCGAGCTCGTGCGCAAGGGCATGGGTTCCGACGCCCGGATCGGCAGCAAGTTCCTTTACGCGGGCGTCGGCTTCGGCGGCAGCTGCTTTCCCAAGGATCTTCGCGCGGCGGTGCAGACCGGGCGCGAGGTCGGCCTCAAGCTCGAGCTGCTCGAAGCGACCGTCGCCATCAACGAACGACAGAAGCGGGTGCTGGGCGATCGCATCCTCAAGCACTTCGGTGGCAAGCTGGCTGGCAAGCACATCGCCATCTGGGGCCTGGCCTTCAAGCCGGGGACCGACGACGTGCGCGAAGCCCCTGCGCTGGTCCTCATCGAGCAGCTTTTGGCCGCGGGCGCCACTGTGTCGGCAACCGATCCCGAGGCGATCGGTCCCGTGCGCAAGCTGCTGGGCGATCGGATCACCTTCGAGACGCACGCCATGGCCTGCGCCAAGGGTGCCGACGCGCTGGCGCTGGTGACGGAGTGGCGCGAGTACCGCCGTCCCAATTTCGAAAAGCTCAAGCAGTCGATGCGCCAGGCTGTGCTGTTCGATGGGCGAAATCAGTGGGATCCCGACGTGGTCCGCGCCGCCGGGTTCACCTACTACGCCATCGGACGCGGCCTCGCGCCTCGCTGATCCTGGACCACCCGCGCTCAGCGAGCGTGAGCGCGCCACCAGGCGACGAAGCGTCCGCACCCCTCGGCCAGAGTCACCCGGGGGGAAAAGCCGAGCTCGGCGTGCGCTCGGCTGACGTCGGCCAGCGTGCGCGGCAGGTCCTCGGGCCGATCCGGCTTCCAGACGATCCGAGGCGTCTCGCCGATCGCCTGCCCCAGCAGGTCGACCAGCCCCCTGAGCGAGGTCGAGCGACTGCCGCCCAGATTGTAGACGTGGTGGCGAGGCTCGGGATCCGCGGCCTGGCGATCAATCGCCGCCACCACCCCGTCCACGATGTCGTCGATGAAGGTGTAATCCCGTTCCGACGAGCCATCGCCGTGAAGCTCGATCGGCTGCCCTTCCGAGATGAGACGCGTGAACTTGTGGATCGCCAGATCCGGCCGTTGCCGAGGTCCATAGACCGTGAAAAAGCGAAGGGTCGTGACCGCCAGGCGATCCAGGTGATGCGCGTGGAACGCGGCCAGCTCGCCGGCGCGTTTGCTGGAGGCATAGGGGGACAGCGGCCGCCCGCACGCAGCGTCCTCCTGGAACGGCAACGCGCTGTCGAGCCCGTACACGGACGATGACGAGGCGAAGACGAGGCGGCGACACCCTGCCCGCTTGGCCGCCTCGATGAGCCGCAAGGTGCCCATCACGTTGACGTCGTAAAAGCGCTCTGGGTCGACGACCGAGGGGCGGATGCCGGCCAGCGCGGCCAGGTGCACGACGACGTCGATCGCCCCCGGTGCGATCTCGAACGCGCGTGCAATGTCCGCGCTGGATCGCAGATCCCCTTCCTGGAGGTGAAAGTCTGCGCGCTCAGGAACGCCCGCAAGATTCGCCTCCTTGCGGGCACGAGCATAAAAGGGATCGAAGTTGTCGAACCCGATGACGCTGTCGCCGCGCCCGCAGAGGCGCTCGACGAGGTGCGAGCCGATGAAGCCGGCCGCGCCGGTGACGAGCACCTTCATGCCATGCAAGAATACGGGTCACGGACTTTCGAGGCCAAGCAGGAACTCGACGTTGCCCTTTCCTCCGGTGATCGGCGAGGTCGTTTCACCCGTAACCGTGTACCCCAGCTCGCGCGCCGCCGCCGCGATGTCGGTCAATGCCCGCCCGCGCGCCACCTCGTCGCGCACGATGCCGCCCGACCCTATGTGGGCCCGTCCGACTTCGAACTGCGGTTTGACGAGAGCCACCACCGGAGAGCCGGGGTGCAAAAGCGGTGGCAAGGCGGGCAGGACGAGGCGCAAGGAGATGAACGAGACGTCGATCACGACGAGGTTGCAGGGCTCGGGCAGAGCATCGGGGCGCATGTGCCGGATGTTGGTCCGATCGATGACATGGACCCGAGCATCCGAAGCGACCTTCCAGGCCAGCTGCCCGTGCCCTACGTCCACAGCGTAGATGCGAGCAACCCCCGCCTGGAGGAGACAGTCGGAAAAGCCTCCCGTCGAGGCGCCAACGTCCAGCGCCACGCGACCGGTGACGTCGAGGCCGAACGTCGTGAGGGCATGGGCGAGCTTGAGCCCCCCGCGCGAAACGTAGGGCATGGCGCCTTTGCGCAGGCGCAGTGTGGCCGTGGATTCGACGAGATCGCCCGCTTTGCTGATGGGCACGTCGCCATCGAGCACCTCCCCGGCGAGGATCAGGGCCCGCGCCTTTTCACGCGAGGGCGCCAGACCGAGAGCGACAAGATGGAGATCGGCGCGAACGCGAGGGGGGCGCGGGGGAGGCACGGCGGCAGCGTGGGGGGATTTCGCGGGTGGAACCTGGCCGGCGCGCTGAGACCCTGGCGGCGCCGCCGAGAATGGTCAGGGTAGACCATTTCGTCGTTGCAAAGTGCCGCCATCACAGTAGAATGCCCGCCCACCTCGACAAAAAAGGTCGAGGTATCTTGGTATCTTGGTACCCTGGGGCTGTAGCTCAGCTGGGAGAGCGCTAGAATCGCACTCTAGAGGCCGTCGGTTCGATCCCGATCAGCTCCACAGGTTTCTCGTCACGCCGGAGTCTCCCGCAACCGGCAGTTATCGTCTGATTCGCCCGATCCCCGCTTCGCCGCCGACGTTCCGCTATCGCCCTTTTCCGATCGGGGCTGGCAGTGGCTCTCGGTGACTTTGGACACAGGGATCCCGCACCAAACCGGGCAGGAACTTCCCTCTCGGACGCATATGCTACACCCTCGAGTGGTGAAGTCGTTCGTGGTGGCGCTCGGTTTCTTGGTCTTGGTCGCGTGCAGCGATCCACGAAACGTCGCGCTGATGCCGAGCGGGGCTGGCGGTACCCAGGGATTGGACGCCTTTCCCATTCCCGGGCGCGACGTCGTGGGCGAAGCCAGCGGCGCGGATCAAGGCTCCGCAATGGCCGTAGACGGACAGAACCCAGCGGTCGGGCCTGACGGAGGCACCTTGCCGCCCCCGCCTGCCGTCGACGGCCCCAGCCCGGTTCGCAGCGATACGGCAGGACCAGATCTCCCGCCGCCGCCGCCCTCGATGTACCGCCTGGTCGTAGACGTGACCGGCGACGGGAAGGTGGAAGACGCCACCGGCACGTTCATCTGCGATACCCACTGCGAACGAGATCTCCCCGCCGGAACCACGCTGACCTTCACCGCCAAGGCCACGGCGGCACAGCGGTTCGCCGGCTGGTCGAAGGGCTGCTCGGGAAAACAGACCTGCACGGTCGTGATGACCGAGTTTCGGGAGCTTCTTGCCGAGTTCAAGGATCCCGCGGTCCAGGCCTGGACGGTCGGTCAGAACAGCGACGTCATCAGCGTCGCCGAACGGGGCGGCAACGTCTTCTCGATGCACGACGTGCGCATGGAGTTCGACGGGACCGCGCCTGCCAAGGATCGCCGCGACGTGGTCATCACCCGCAGATCCCTCGAAACGGGCCAGATGCAGTGGCAGACCCGCTACCGGTCAGTGGGCGATTCGCTCGAATCGAGCGGCGTCGGCGGCATCGCCATCAACGAATCCAACGAGGTGATCGTTACCGGCTTTCACAAGTACGAGGTCGACTTCGGCGGGATCCGCAAGACGCCGACCGTGCAAGGAGACAACGGCTACGTGGCGGTGCTCGACATGGCCACGGGCTCCACCCGAAGCGTTCAGTCGGGGGTGGGTGGGCTCTGGGCCGCCCACCGCGGAGAGTCGGTGATCGTTGGGACTTACAACCACGGCTGGCGCTATCAATCCCCCAACACCATCAGCCGCCTCAACCCGTCGGATCGATTGTTGCCTCAGACCTGGGAGGCGCACGTGGGACCCAATCTCGACCTCTTCCTGTCGGGTGAGTACTCGACGCCCATGCAGTTCGGATCGAGCTCACTCGGCACGAGTCCCAGCAGCCGCAACGCGACCTTCAGCAAGATGTCACCGTCGCATGCGCCCCAGTGGGCCAGCGCGCTGGTCGGCAGCAACAGCAACAGCATCGGCATCGGTTTCGACGTCACCGTCGACAGCGCCGGCGATGTCTACGGTGTCGGGTTGTACTCCGGCACGGTCCGCATCGGGGGCAAAGCCATCACCTCGGCAGGAGACGACGACGGATTCATCGTGAAGCTTTCGGGCAGCACGGGCGCGATGCTCTGGCTCAAGAGCTTCGGCGGGCCCAATCAGGACATCGGTGGCAGCGCGGCCATCGCCCGCGACGGAAATCTCCTCGTGGCCGGCAACGGCGCGATCGAGCCGGGGAAGGACGCCACCACGTTCCTCGCTGCGCTCAATCCGGCCGACGGCAGCACCATATGGGTCCAGAACGTGCCCAATAGCGCCCTCATCATCGAGGTCGCCAGCACCGGCGACGTTCTCATGGGGTCCTTCGGACAGGGCTTGACGAAATTCACTATCACGCCGTGAATTGACCCCATCGTGCCACCGTCCCCCGCCACTGTCGGACGGGCTGTCCTTGTCTCTCTACTCTCGGCGGTCTCCGTCGCCTTGCTCCTCCTGGTCCCCTTGGCTCCGCCAAGCTGGGCGGCGCAGGGAGGTGGCTTGAAGACCAAGGCGCTCGCCAAGGGGATCGAGGCGGCGAAGACGGCGTTGCTGGTAAAACATGGCGACGGCGAAAGAGCTCGCATCGAGCGCGGTCTGGCACAAGTCGCGGCGCTGTGGCGCAAGAGCGATGGTGATCTGGCGGCCTTTGCGCTCGAGCACTTCGTTCCTGCGGGGAAACCACTCGATGCGACCTTTGCGCGGCTGCAGGCCCACTTCGAGCAGATGGATGGGCACTTTCTCGAAATTTCGCGCGAGTTGCGGCGCCCTTCCGACCTCGACGTTGGCCCGATGCTGAAGATCGATCCCCTGTTCGCGGCCTTCGACCCGGCTGCGCATCTCAACGAGGATCTCTTCGCCAACAAGATCGGCTTCGTTGTCTTGCTCAACTTTCCCCTCGCCACTCTGGCGGAAAAGCAGAGCGCCGGCGCGAGCTGGTCGCGGCGGCAGTGGGCTGAGGTTCGTCTGGGGGGCCGCTTCGGACGGCGGGTACCAGCGGAGATACAGCAGGAGATCACGGCGGCCGGTGCCGCTGCCGAGCTCTACATCGCCGAATACAACATCTGGATGCACCACGTGCTGGCCGAGGACGGCGCGCGACTCTTTCCCAAGGAGCTGCGGCTCATCAGCCACTGGAACCTGCGCGACGAGCTCAAGGCGAACTACGCCGACCCCAAGGGCCTCGCCAAGCAGCGCACGATCATCCGGATCATGGAACGCATCGTGAGCCAGCAGATCCCGGCGGTGGTCATCGACAACCCCACGGTCGACTGGAACCCGTTCAGCAACAGCGTCGTCGCCGCGCCGGCCGAGACCATCGAAGCGAAACCAGGCGCGACCGCAAAGGCTGCCGACCCCCGCCCCGAGTCCGACGTTCGCTACGCCAAATTCCTGCGCAACTTCACGGCGGCCAGGGCCGCTGACGTGCACTCGCCGGTGGCTCCCACTCAGCTCGCCCGCGCCTTCGAGCTTGGCGCCGAGATGCCCGAGGAGCGGGTCGCCGCTCTGCTCACCGAGGTGCTCACGTCGCCGCTGGTCGCCAAGGTGGCGGAGGTCATGAAGCGCAATCTCGGGCGCCCTCTCGAGCCGTCGGACCTCTGGTACAACGGCTTCGTCGCGCGCGGCAAAATCCCGGAAGCCGAGCTCGACGCCAAGACCCGCGCGCGCTACCCGAACGCAGCGGCCTTCGCCAAGGACATCCCGCGCCTGCTGGGTGGACTCGGATTTTCAGCCGAAAGAGCGCGGTACCTGGCCGAACGGATCGAGGTCGACCCCTCGCGCGGGGCCGGACACGCGTTGCAGGCGGCCCGCCGGGGCGATCGACCTCGCCTGCGCACGCGCATCGAGGCGGGTGGGATGAACTACAAGGGCTACAACATCGCCGTGCACGAGCTCGGTCACAACGTCGAGCAGGTCTTCTCGCTTTACGACGTCGACCACACCCTGCTGGCGGGCGTCCCCAACACGGCCTTCACCGAGGCGCTTGCGTTCGTCTTCCAGGCCAAGGATCTCGAGCTGCTTGGGTATCCCAAAGCCGATGCCGCGAGCGAACGGCTCCGGGTGCTGAATGACTTCTGGCAGACGTTCGAGATCGGCGGCGTCGCCCTCGTCGACATGGCGGTCTGGCACTGGATGTACGAGCACCCACGCGCCAAGCCGGCCGAGCTGCGCGAAGCCACGATGAAGATCGCGCGCGAGATCTGGAACCGCCATTACGCGCCCGTGCTTGGCGGCAAGGACTCCGTCCTGCTCGGCATCTACTCGCACATGATCAACTACCCGCTTTATCTCTTCAATTACCCGCTCGGGCATCTGATCGCCTTCCAGATCGAGGAACACGTGGCGAAAAGCGGCGCCCTCGGACCGGCGTTCGAGCGCATGGCAAAATTTGGCGCCGTGACCCCTGACCTCTGGATGCAAAATGCGACGGGCGCGCCGGTCGGCGCCGGTCCGCTACTTCGGGCCACCCAACGCGCCCTCGCCCCCTGAGCGGAAACGGGCCTCTTCCTTCGGGTGGGGCGCAGGTGGGGAGCTGGCTGCAATTGTGGGTGCCTAGTCCGCATTTCGGCGCGTTCCTTCTGGGTGTTCCTGCGGAGGCGTCGTTTTCGATGTTACGCTTCGGGCTCGGATGGCCCCGAGAACGTTTCGCTGCCTCGCTCTCGGCGCGGCCTTCATGTCTTTGGCTTGCGTCGATCTCGCACGCCCCCGCGTGATGAGCGGGCTTCCCGATGGCGGTCGGTCCGACCTCGGCGGGCCACCCACGGATTTCGGCCCACCACCGGCCGACCTCGGCGAGCCACTGGATGGTGAGCCCGAGCCAGACACCGGCTTGCCCGCTGACACCTCCGACGAGCCGTCCCGGGACGGCGGTGAACCTGTGCCCCACGACGCGGCCCCAGGTGAAGTCGTCGACCTCGGGCCGGGTCCACCCGATCTCCCCGCGCCACCCGATCGCCCCGCGCCGCCCGATGCCGGCGCCGACATTCCGATGAAAGCGGCGAACGGGACCGCATGCTCGAGCGCCGCCACCTGCCAGTCGGGACTTTGCGTGGACCAGACCTGTTGCGAGAGCGTCTGCAATTCGGGCTGCTATTCCTGCCGCATCCCCGGACAGCTCGGCCTCTGTCGACCGATCCCGGCAGGCAGTGATCCCGACAACGACTGTGCCGAGTCGGCGTTCGGCAGCTGCGCCAACGACGGCACTTGCAACGGCCTTGGCACCTGCCGACTGCGGGTCAACGGAAGCATCTGCGTGGCCGGCACCTGCAGCGGCAGCACCGAAACCGCCGCCAGCACTTGCGACGGGCGCGGTCAGTGCCTGGCCGGCCTCGTGCGCGAGTGCGCGCCCTATCTGTGCAGCACCTCTTCCTGTCGCACGAACTGTACGACCGCTGCCGACTGCAAGGCGGGTTTCGGATGTTCGGGCGGATCGTGTGTGGTGGCCGCGCCAGTCGATGCCGGCGCTCCCGACATGGCGCCTGCCGGTCAGGTGCTGGTGGTCGACGACTTCAACGACGGCACCCTCGGCCGCAACACGATGGGGGGCTCGGTGACCTGGGACAATCAGAACGTCGCGCTTGTCTCCGGCCAGGTCAGGTTCTCGTGGAACGGTGGCAGTATCTTTCAGGACTTCATCGAGACGTTCCTGCCCAACTTCTGCGGCTACGATTTACGGCAGTACCGCACTCTGCGTTTCCGTATGCGAGCGTCGTCAGGCACCAAAAGCGTGCGCATCTTTTTTCCTTACGCGACGCCGACCAAGGCCTGCGAGACCGCATCGACGCCGTTGATCCGGACCGTGTCGGTGACCACCACCATGAACACGTTCGACGTCGATCTCAGCGGGGTCACGCGGGACAAAGCCCTCTTCGTGGAGTTCGCCCCCAACAGCACCGATTCGACGGAATACTTTCTCGACGATATCCATCTTTTGCCCTGACCACGCGGCCGCCTGGTCGAAGCGGTTCGTGTTAGCGTCGGCGACGCGTGTCGACCTTGCCCGCGTCCCCCGCAGAGTCGTCCGGTAGTGCCCTGGCTCGCGCACGTCGCAAGGCTTACCGCCGGATCATACCGGTGGTCTTCTTCGCGTACGTGATCGCGTACATCGACCGTTCGAACGTCGCCGTCGCCAAGCTGACCATGGCGCCCGCATTCGGATGGGCCAACGACACCTACAGCGTCGGTGCGGCGATGTTCTTCATCGGCTACTTCCTGCTGGAGATCCCGGGCGCGATCATCGTCGAACGCTGGAGCGCGCGTCTCTGGATCAGCCGCATCATGATCTCCTGGGGCATCATCGCGGCGCTGCAGGCCGCGGTGCAGACGCCGACTCAGTTCTACGTCGGGCGCTTCTTCCTTGGTCTGGCGGAGGCGGGCTTTTTCCCCGGTGTGATCGTCTACCTGGCGCACTGGTTTCCGCGCCGAGATCGAGCGCGCGCGATGGCTCTGTTCATCATGGCGGCGCCCGTCGCACAGATCGTGAGTCCACGCCTGTCGTATCCGCTCTTGCGTATGGGTACGACCGAGGTGATCGGCGGCGAGACCGTCGTGCACGCAGCCTTCATGGGACTTGCCGGCTGGCAGTGGGTCTTCATCGTCTGGGGCATCCCCGCGGTTCTGTTCGGCATCGCGATCCTCTGGCTCATGACCGACCGCCCGGCCGACGCCCGCTGGCTCAGCAGCGAAGAGAAGGCAGCGCTGCTCGAGGAGATCAAGCGTGATCGGTTGGAGGACGGCAGCCTCGCCACTTCGCACTCCTTGGCGGGGTTCCGCGATCCACGCGTCTGGCTGCTCGCCGGTGCCAACTTCTCCATCGTCTGCGGTCACTACGGCGTCGAGATGTTCTTGCCGAGCATCCTCGAGCGCTGGTACGGGCTCAGCCTCGGACAGATCACCTGGCTGGTGATGCTGCCGTTCGTCGCCATGCTGCTGGGACAGTTCTTCACCAGCGTCAGCTCGGACCGCACAGGCGAGCGTTGGTGGCATACCGCCACGCCGATGTACGTCGGCGCCCTCGCCCTCTTTGCCACGCCCTTTACCGAGGGATCGTTGCCGCTGACGCTGCTCGGGTTCGCGCTCGGTCTGGCCGGGATCCGCAGCTACCTCGCGCCCTTCTTCACTTTGCCGCGCCTCTTCTTGGGGGGCAGCGCGGCTGCAGGCAGCATCGGGCTCATCAACGCGATCGGCAACCTCGGCGGCTTCGTGGGCCCGATCGCAGTGGGCCATGTCGAGGTGGCCACCGGCTCTTTTCGCGGCGGGCTCTGGTTCCTGGCGGCCACGGCCGCCACAGCGGCCACTTTCATCGTCGTCGCGCGCCAAACCCACCTGCGCGGGCTGCGTGCCCGGGCGACGCTTGGGCTTTCCGAGGGCAGCCCCACGTGCTAGGCAGACGTCTTTGCCATGCCCGCTCCGACCAATCCCAAGAAGCAAGCCTTGATGCCGTCGACCCCGCTGCGCCGCAAGTTGCGCGGCGCCGGTCACGCCCTCGCTCCCAACGTGCTCATCGGGCATGCGGGTGCCACGCCCGGCGTGATGAAGCAGATCACGCAGGCTCTGTCCGATCACGAGCTCGTCAAAATCAAGCTCGGATCGGAGTGCCCGCAGTCCCGCTTCGAGGTGGCCGATCTGCTGGCCGAGGAGCCGGGTGTGAGCGTTGCGCAGATTCTCGGCCGCACGTTGCTGGTCTACAAGCGCGACCCCGAGGTTGCGCGCTACGAGTGACGGGGCGATCGGCGTTGCCGGTTTCGCAGAGCGGCCGAGGCCTCCTTCGCACCAAGGGTTCTCCCGGGCCGATTTGTCTCTTCCTGATGCTGCCCATGATGTTGGCGGCTTCGGGCTGCGCCAGTCTGTTCCCGCGGCCGGCGCAGACGCCTGGTGTTCCAGCTCCCCCGCCCGCGCGGCCGGTGCCGAGACCTTCGGGTACGCCTGCGCCGAGCGTCGCCGCGCCGGCCGCTCCGACCTTCGATCCTAGAGCCGGCGAGCTTCCAGAAGCCGATAAGCCCGAGTGGATGCGCGCGCTGGTGCGCCCCGATTTCACCAGCTTGCCGCTGCGCTGGTCGCCGAGGGTCTCGCGGTTCCTCGAGCAGTACAAAAACGAGCCGCGCTATCGCGAGGTGGTTCGCGGCTGGATGCGCCGGCTGCCGACGTATCGACCGGGCATGGTGGCGGTGCTCGAGCGCCACGGATTGCCGCCGGGTCTGATCTTCGTCGCCATGATCGAGAGCGGCTTTTCCGCCGGCGCGCTGTCTAGCAAGAGCGCAGGCGGGTTCTGGCAGTTCAAACCCGAGGTCGCGCGCGGCTATGGCCTCGAGGTGAGCTTCTGGGTCGACGAGCGCCGGGATCCCGACAAGAGCACCGAAGCGGCCGCCCTCTACTTCGCCGATCTCTACGCGAGGTTCGGTTCCTGGGAGCTGGCGTTGGCCGGCTACAACGCAGGCGTCTTCGCCATCTTGACCTCGATCACCCGGTACAACACCAACGACTACCTGACCCTCTGCCAGATCGAATCGGGTCTGCCCTGGGAGACGACCGAGTACGTCCCCAAGGTGCTGGCCGTTGCGATCGTCGAGCGCAACCCGGCGAGCTTCGGCATCCAGCGCGATGGCGGCGAGCCGCCCCGTAGGTCCGATCTCGTCACTGTCGGCCCGGGCGTCTCCTTCGAATCGATCGCCGTGCGGCTCGGTTTGAGGTCGGACGAGCTGGTGCAGCTCAATCCCGCTTACCCACGCAAGCGTACGCCGCCCGATCGGGGCTCCGTCTCCTTGCGCGTCCCGGAGGGCCGTGGCCGCGGGCTCGGCGATCTGGGACCGGGCGGCGACTACCAGCTGGTGCGGGTGCGGCCGGGCGAGACCTTGGCGCGCATCGCGCGGGCCCACAAGCTGGGCCGCGATCGGCTACGCGCCATCAACGGCGTCGGCGACGACTCCGAGGTGACACCAGGAACGGCGATCTTCGTACCGCGTCCGCAACGTCGAGCCGCTTCGGCGACCGGTGAATCAGCCAAGCCGTCAAAGCCACCGACGGCACCGAAAGCGGGGCCGCCCGCAAGGCCGACGGCCCCCAGACCGACGGCCCCCAAGTCGACGGCCCCGAGCAGACCGAATCGGGGCTGAACGGCCGGATTTCTCAGCTCTCAGCCCGCGGTCGCGTCGGCGGCATCGCCACCGTCGCTACCCGCTTCCGCGCCGTCGGCAGAGCCGTCCGAAGCGTCAGTTCCGCCATCCGAGGCATCGACGCCAGCGTCGAGCACGGGCGGACGCAGATCGGCGCCGGTATCGACAGTGGGCGTGGCGGTGTCGACACGACCGGTATCGACCGGCGGTGTCGTCGTATCGACGCGACCGGTGTCGACCGGCGTGGTGGTGTCGGTGCGAGCCGTGTCAGCGACCGCGTCGGCGGTGGCATCGGCTGGACGAGCCGTATCCTGCGTGCCTGTCTCGGCAGCCGCGCCGTCCTTGGCGCCGCTGTCAACGACGCTGCCGTCGCGAGGAGCCATCGGTTCGTCATCATCGCAAGCCGTAGCGCCCGAGAGAGTCGCGACGAAAAGAGAAAGCATCAAGTGTCTGCGCATGTCGCGCACTGTCGCATGCCCTCGTGCCGTGTGTAGTCATTTTTCGGCGCCAAATCACGACTGGGCGCCAGCACACCGAACTCGGAAGGCGGAAAAAGGAAAGCCGGGCGATCCCCCAGAAGCACGAGGATGCCCGGCCCACCAGACGGCCTCAAAAAGAGGCCAGTGGAACTACCAGCGACCGCCGCCGCCGCCACGGCCTTCGCCGCGACCGCCGCCACCGCCGCCACCCCAACCACCGCCGCCACGACCACCGCCGCCGCCGCCGCCGCCGCCACCGCCGCCACCGCCACCGCCACCGGAACGCTCCTGCGCTTCCTTGACGTTGATCGGACGACCCATCACATCGCGGCCATTGAGCGTGGTCATCGCCTGCGACGCTTCCGAGTCGCTCGACATTTCCACGAACGCAAAGCCGCGCGGACGGCCGGTCTCGCGATCGAGAACGACCTTCACGTCGGTCACGTTGCCGCTCTCGGCGAACAGATCACGCAGGTCAGCCTCGGTGGCGTTGTAGGAAAGATTTCCCACATAAAGTCTCTTGCCCATTCGTTGTCTCCTGTCCTCACTCTTCGTGCACGGTCACCGAAGCTCCTGGAAGTCGCGCACGATTACGAAACCACCGGACGGAGACGAGACGAGAAAGGACCGCAATAATTTACGAAAGGCCGTCCGCGCCGTCTACCGGTTTCGCCGCCAAAAAATAACGAAACTGTTCAGAGTTGTGCGCAGTGGCAAAGTGGAGCGGCCCAGTGCACATGCCCTTGCCGACCGCCCGGCGGGCGCAGATCGTCCAGGGGCCCTCCCCCTCTCGGAGCCCGATGTTCAACCCCGCTGCCATGACGACCACCCCCGAGCCCCGCTGCCCAGCCCCCCGTGCCCTGGCTGGCAATCTTCTGCGCCGTCGATGGCCACTCGCCTTCTGGCCTGCCCTTTTCATTGCTTGCGGCAACGGCGCGGGCGACGCGCGCGACGCTAGCCTGAGCGATGCCGGAACGGCTGATGGCGGCGCTTCGGACGTCGGGGGTGCCGATGGCGCCGATGGCTCCCGCCCGGAGCCCGACTATCTGGCCCGGCTCGAAGACGCCACCGCCTTCGAGCGCCTGGCCGGCGAGGAGTGGGCGGTCAAATACCTCTCACCCGTGAAGGTGGTCCCGGGCGCGCCGCCCCTGGGGAGCACCTGCCTCTTTCAGAACACGAAGCGTTTTCCGCTTCATCTCGGCTTCCTCCGGACCTTTCCCGCCTACCGAGACCTGGACTTCGACAGCTATCTGGCACTCACGCAAAA
>JANNNO010000579.1:0-18416 GCA_031398585.1 Myxococcales bacterium
CCCTTCGCCATGCGCCGCCACCGTTCGGCCACGGCTTCGGGATCTTTGGCCAGCTCGGCCGCATGCAGCTCGATGAGGCGAAGCCGCAGGGTTTCGCGGGTGGAGACGTCGGGCTGGGTGGTCTTGCAGGCAGTCGCGAGCAGGATGGCCAGGGCGGCAGAGCGAGCCACGCTCACGTACGGACGACCTCCCAGCGCAGCCGGCGGGAGAACACGCGCCTGAACAGCGGTGCCTCGTGGGCGACGTCCCACAGCTCGAGATCGACCGGCACCTTGCTCGACAGGCGCAGCACCACATCGGTACCGGTGCGGCGCGCGGAGAGCTTGCGAATCGGTTGGTGATGGCTGCGATCGAGCGCATCCGCCACCCGCAAGAGCGTCGCCAGCTTGCGCACCGTGCGTCCCTCGACCGTGGTGAGGCCGGCCATCCCGGCGTGCTCCATCTCGGGACTGCTGCGGCGGTGATAGCGAGCGATGCGCGCCACCAGGTAGCGCTCGCGATCGGCGAGCCCGGGAATGTCCGCGTTCTCGATGAGGTACTGCGTGTGGCGATGGTGCTTCTGGTAGCTGACGGCGTTGCCGATGTCGTGCAGGAGTGCCGCAGCTTCGAGATACGGCCGCACCGCCGCCGGAAGGTTGTGCAGGTCCGCCAGCTCATCGAACAGCGACATCGCCAGCTTGGCGACCTGACCTGCGTGGTTCTCGTCGAAGTAGAAGCGCCGCCCCAGCAAGCGCGCCGTCTCGGCCAGCGATTGATCGGAAAGCCCCGACAGCCCCCGTTGCAGATCCACGAGCACACCATGCCGCAGGCCACGCTCGACAGCCACAATCGCGGTCAAGTTGAGATGCTTGGCGATCGCCTCGAGGATGACCGCGCCGGCCACGATGATGTCCCCGCGGCGCGGATCGAAACGCCGCCGTCGCTCGTCGGGTGACAAAGCCGCCAAAGCATCGACCGCCCGTGACACTTGTCGCACGGTCGCGTGTCCGGTTCCCTCGGCCGCCGCGAAGCCAATCAGCGCGCGCACGGTCCCCGAGCTACCCAACGCTGTCCGCGGATACCCTGTGATCCGTTGTGGGATGGCCTCGCCGATCGCTTCGCCCGCGTAGGCGCGCATGAGGCGCAGCTTCTTGGCCGTCACGCCCCCTTCACTGTCGAAGAGCTCGGCGAGACGGACCGCCCCCACCGACACGCTCCAAAGATTGGTCGGCTGCTCGCCGATCGCACTGGCGACTTCGGTCGATCCGCCGCCGATGTCGACACAGAGCGATCGCGCGGTCGGCGCCGCCCCATGAAGAACGCCGAGGCAGATGAGGCGCGCCTCTTCCCGACCCGAGATCACCTCGAGGTCAAGGCCTGCTTCGCGTCTCGCCCTCTGCACGATCTCGGCGCGATTCCGGGCCTCCCGGACCGCGCTGGTCGCGACCGCCCTGACGCGCGCCTTGTGACGACGGCAGAGCGCTGCATACCGGCGAAGGGTCGCCAGCAGCCGATCGGCGACTGGCTTGGGCATGGCCCCGGTCGTGAACAGGCCCTCGCCGGGACGGACGGGATCCCGCTCCTGGTGCAAGGTCTCGAGGCTGCCTTCGGGCAGCGGTCGCGCCATCTCCAGCCGAACCGCGTTGGTTCCGACGTCGATGGCGGCCAGGACCTGCTCGGACAGCGGGACGGGCTTGGCCCGCGAAAGAATCGGCATCTGCCGTCTGACTTTACGGCCTAGCGGACGCTGCGGCTAGCGCGGTCGCCCAGGGGGCCCCAGGGACGCCTCAGCCGAACCGACCCGTGATGTATTCCTCGGTCTTCTGCTGCGAGGGCTTGGTGAAGAGCACGTCGGTCTCGGCGAACTCGATGAGATCGCCCATGTAGAAGAACGCGGTGTAGTCCGACACGCGCGCGGCCTGCTGCATGTTGTGCGTGACGATGACCACGGTGTAGTGGTCGGCCAGCTCGTGGATCAGCTCCTCGATGTGAGCGGTCGCGATGGGATCCAGCGCCGAGGCCGGCTCGTCCATCAACAACACTTCCGGCTCGACGGCCAGCGCACGGGCGATGCAAAGACGCTGTTGCTGCCCACCCGAGAGGCCGAGAGCACTCTCCTGCAGACGCTCTTTCACCTCTTCCCAGAGCGCCGCTTGCTTGAGCGCCCGTTCGACACGACCGCGGATGTCCGCGATGTCCGACACGCCGCCGATGCGCAGGCCGTAGGCGACGTTGTCGAAGATAGACTTGGGAAAGGGATTCGAGCGCTGAAAGACCATGCCGATGCGGCGCCGGACCACGACGGGGTCGATGCCAGGGCCATAGATCGGCTGCTGGTCGAGGCGCACCTCACCTTCGACCCGGCAGCCCGGAATGAGCTCGTTCATCCGGTTCAGCGATCGGAGAAACGTCGATTTGCCGCAGCCCGAAGGTCCGATGAGCGCGGTGACGTTCTTCTCGGGCAGGTCGAGCGAGACCGGCCCGATGGCCTTCTTGCTGCCGTAGTAGACCGAGAGGTTGCGGGCCGAGAGCTTGAGAGGAGGCGCTTCAGTGTTCATGCGTTCACGGCCGAAAGTCTGCGGCGCATGCGGGCCCGTACCACGACCGCAGCGGCGTTGAGGAGAAAGGTGAGAGCGAGCAGGACGAGCACGGTGGCGTAGAGAATCGGCTTGGTCGCGTCGACGTCGGGCGACTGCGTCGACATGACGAAGACGTGGTAGCCCAGCTCCATGAATTGATCCGTGAGGTTGGTCGGCAGTCTCGGCAGGTAGTAGGCCGCGCCGGTAAAGAGGATCGGCGCCACCTCGCCTGCACCACGGCTGACGGCGAGGATGGTCCCGGTGAGGATGCCGGGCATGGCCTGCGGCACCACGATGCTGAAAACCGTCTGGAACTTCGTGGCTCCGAGGGCGAGCGACGCTTCGCGAGTCTCGCGAGGAATCGCCCGCAGCGCTTCTTCCGTGGCGACGATCACGACCGGCAGTGTCAACACCGCCAAGGTGAGTGCCGCCCAGACGAGCGCTGGTTGACCGAAGACCTTTTCACCGCCGAATGCGACGCGGTCGATCCCGGTCCCCACGAATTGCACGAAGAATCCCAGACCAAACAGACCAAAAACGATGGAGGGCACGCCGGCCAGGTTCGAGATGGCCACCCGCACCGCGCGGGTCCAGCGCGACTGTGCCGGCGCGTACTCGTGCAGGTAAATGGCCGTCGCCACGCCGACCGGAACGACGGCGATGGTCATCAAGATGACCAGGGCGACGGTGCCGAAGATGGCGGGAAAGATCCCGCCGGCGGTCATGCCGTGCGACGGCGCCTTGACGAGAAAGCCGATCGACAACGACGAAGCACCGTTCGCGATGATGTCGATCAGGATGACGGCGAGGATGATCACGACCAGCGCCGTCGCCGACCCGGTTGCGATGGCGAGCGCCATGTCCGAGAGACGATGGCGCAAAGGGCGTCGGAAGCTCGGGCGCTTTTCCTTGTGCACGGGCAGGCTCTCGGGGAGGACTGACACGTTGGCGTTCATGTCGCGACTCCCATCTTCCGCTTCATGCGCTGGATGGCCTGCTCGCCAAGCAGGTTGATGGCGAAGGTCGTGATGAAGAGCAAGGTGCCCAGGTAGAAGAGGACCGTGTAGTGAGCGCCACCGAAGACGACCTCGGCCAGCTCCGCCGCGATGGTCGCCGCCAAAGTGCGCACGGAATCGTCGAGCGTGAGCGAGATGATGGCCGCATTGCCGGATGCCATGAGGACGATCATGGTCTCGCCGACCGCACGCCCCAGGCCCAGCGCCACACCGGCGGCGAGGCCGGGACTGGCGGCCGGCACCACCACGCGCAAGACCGTCTGCCAGCGGGCGGCGCCGAGCGCGGTCGAGGCTTCGACGTAGCTACGTGGGACGGCACCGAAGGCCTCCTCGCTGATGGTGAAAATCACCGGAATGATCGCGAACGACAGCGCAACCCCCGCGACGATGGCGTTGAGGCGCGACTCGAGCCCCAGGTAGTCCTGAAACCAGCTCGCCATCACCATGAGAGCAAAGAACCCGAGCACGACCGAAGGAATGCCAGCCAGCAGCTCGACCACCGGCTTGACGATCTCGCGCACACGCGGCGGGGCGTACTGCGAGACATAGAGAGCCGAACCGATCCCGAGGGGCACCCCGAAGAGCATCGCGACGAACACCACCTTCAATGTCCCGACGATGAGCGGCCAGATCGCGTACTTGGGAATGTCCGAGACCGGCTGCCAGATGTGCTCGGGGCCGTCGTAGCCCTCCCAGTGCTGGGCGAGCCACATCTGGGCGTTGGTCACCTCGGTCTTGATCTCGTGGTCGTAAAAGAGCGGCAGCGACTCTTTGGTGATGAACACGAAGATGAGGACGATGGCGGCGACGGCCGCGAAGGCCCAGATGCGCAGGATCCACTCGGCGCCCCCGTGCCATTTGGGCGGGAGCTTGAGCTCGAGTTTGGGTCGCGCCTCGACGACCGCAAGTGCGCTGCCCGTCGTGCGGCGGTGCGCCTTGCGGCCGGTGGGTGTGGGGGGGAGTGGGCCGGTTTCCACGGCCCCAATAAAGCAGGGCCAGGTGACCGAAGAGTTCCACGTTTGTGACAACTCGATGACAACTCCCCGCAGAAGCTGAGACGCTATTTCAACGGGAAGTAACCGACCTTGGTCACGACGCCCTGGCCGTCGGGCGAGAGCACGAAGTCGATGAATTCCTTGATGTCGCCGGCCGGCTTGTTGCGCACGTAGAAAAAGAGCGGCCGCGCCAGGGGGTACTCGCCGCTCTTGACAGTGGCCTCGGTCGGCTCGATGCCAGGCGCGGCGTCATCCTTCTTCACCTTGAGGATCTTGATGCCCTTGGCGAAGGCGGCGCCACCGTAACCGATGCCGAACTTCTCCTTCGACACGGCGTTCACGACCGACGAGGTGCCCTGCATCGTCTGGGCGCGCGGCGAGAAGTCACGGCCGGCGAGCACGACGTCCTTGAAGAAGACGTAGGTGCCGGAGCTGTTCTCACGCGAGTAGACGATGATGCGCTGGTCGGGACCGCCCAGGTCCTTCCAGTTGGTGAGCTTGCCGGTGAAGATCTCTTTGATCTGCGGCATCGAGATCTCGGTGAGCGGGTTGGACGAGTGCACGTAGATGGACAGGCCGTCCTTGGCGACGGGGATCTCGACGCCCGTGGTGCCGTAGCGATCGCGCAGCTTGGTCTTCTCGGCCGGCTTCATAGCGCGCGAGCTCTGGCAGACGTCCGTCGTGCCGTTGATGAGGGCACTGATGCCGGTGCCCGAGCCGCCGCCCGTCACCTGGATCTGTGCTTCCTTGTTTTTGCCCATGTACTCCTCGGCCCAGCGCTGGCCGAGGATGACCATGGTGTCGGACCCTTTGATCGAGACCGGAGCGGCAAACGCCGCGGTCGTCGGGAAGAGCGCCACCGCGGCGGCGAAGAGGATGTTTTTCAAGCGCATGTGATCTCCTTTAGGAATGATGAAAACCAGGATGACGGGCGAGGTACGCGTTCTATTTAGAACTTGGCCTGGAGCTGGAAGATGAAGGCGTCGTTGTCGGTGACCGCTCTCAACTGTTCTTCGTAGTGCTCGTAGACCGCGGTGGCCTTGAGGTTGCCCGAGATGTAACCGAGCAAGCCGCCGCCGATGGAGGAGACGCGACCGCCCTTGAGGTTGGTCTGCGCCGTCGTGGCGCCGGTCGAGCTCGCTTTCTTGCAAGCGTCGGGGATCGCGCTGACCGCGTCGTACTGATCGAAGCGCACCACGAGGCCGAGGTGCTGGCCGATGTTCTGCACCAGCGTCGCTTGCCAGCCGAAAGAGTCCTTGTCCTTGCACTTGTCGGCGACGGGCTCTACGCCCGCGAACCTGAGCTGCTCGTCGCGCGCCCAGATGGTCTCGCCGCGCAGGATGAGACCACCCAGCGAAGGAACGTCGAAGTAGAGCTGCACGTCGCCGCCGACACGGGTCCGGCTGAAACGCTCGTACCCCGCAATCGGGTTGGCCATCGTCGGGCGTCGTACGATCGAGAGGTTGCGACCCTGGTGATACGAAACGCCAAAGACGATGAAGTCGAAGTCGGCGCCGATGCGGCCGGCGAAGTCTTTCCAGCTCGACTGGTCGTTGGTGCCGTGATCGGGATCGCTGCCGCTGGTGATCTGGTTGCCGTTGATCACGGCGGCCATCACGCGGAACCAGTCGTAGGTGTACTGCAGGCGCAGACCGCGATCGCGCTCGCCGGGGAAGAGCTGGCGCACCATGAGCGTGCGTTCGGGCATCTCGCGATCGCCGGAGGACTGCAACACTTCGAAGCCGAATGGAACCTTGAACTGGCCGACGGTGAGTTTGAGCTCCCAGGGCGTCGCGCTCGGCATCCAGGGGTTTTCGTTGGTGAGCACGAAGCTCGCCTCGGCGTCGCGGAGAGCTACGCCGTCGCCGATGGCGTCGATCTGCAGCACGAACTCGGACATGTCGCCGACGTAGGTGGTCTTGAGGCGGGCGCGGCGAACGTGGAAGCGATTGAACTCGCGGCGGGCGGTCGCTGTCGCGTTGCCGGCAGCGTCGAACGCCGTTCCGCGGATGCCGTAATCGGACTCGTCGTGCCAGTCGTACCGGCCCTGGATGTAGCCGGAGAGCTTGAGGCGCTTGAGGCCGGCGATGTCGCTCTGAATGGCGGGGAAGGGCTCCGACAGGCCCTCGATCTGGCCCTCGATGCGGCCGAGTCGATCTTCCAGCGCGGCGTTGGCGTTCGCGTCGGGAGCGGCAGCTTGTACCGCAGGCTCAGTGGTCTTGTCGGCGGGGGCCGCTTCGCCGGTGGGCGTTGGCGGCGTGGCTGGGGCGGCGGGGTCGGCCGGGGGGGCGGGAGGCGCAGGATCTTGCGCGAAGACAGGGGATGCGACCAAGAGGAGAGCGGAGGCCGAGGCGGCCGCGAAACGATGTACGAGCTTGGGTACGAGGTGGGGCGGTCTCGGTGTGTTCATGGCGCGGGAAGTTCACCCACCCCGGTGACATCGCCACGACAGGAATGTAACGAATGTGAAAACTCATGACGCCGTGACCTGCCGATTGCGACACGCCACCACACGATCTGTTGCCTCTAGGTCACTTGTTCGTCACGCATCGTCTCTAAGCTCGGCCCCGCATGGTTTCAGCAACACCCACGACAAAACCGAAGGTCCTGATCGTCGAGGACGAGACCGACATCCGCGACCTGCTCACCTTCAACCTGCGCCAGCAGGGCTACGACGTGGCAGCCACGGAGTCCGGAACCGCCGCCCTCGACGAGATCGGTCCTTTCAGTCCTGACCTCGTCATCCTCGATCTCATGCTGCCGGACATGACCGGCATCGAGGTCTGCAAGCGCATCCGGGGCCGGGATCGCAAGCCGCAGCCATCGGTCATCATGCTCACGGCCAAGGGTGAGGAGATCGACCGCGTCGTCGGCTTCGAGGTCGGCGCCGACGACTACGTCGTCAAACCCTTCAGCATGCGCGAGCTGCTGCTGCGCGTGCGCGCCCGCCTGACCGAGGCAGCATCGCGCGGCACCACACCGGCGGCGGGGGCACTGCCACAGCACTTCTCGATCGGCCCGCTGACGATCGACGGTGAGACCCACCGGGTGCTGGTAGACGGCAAAGAGGTGGCGGTCAGCCTGCTCGAGATGCAGCTGCTGGTCCACCTGGCCAAGGCCAAAGGCAGTGTCTGCTCGCGCCGCGATCTGCTCACACACGTCTGGAAATACAGCGCCGGCGTCACCTCCCGCACGGTCGACACCCACGTCAAACGCCTACGCGACAAACTCGGCACCGCCGGCCCCCTCATCCGCACCATCCGCGGCGTCGGCTACCGCCTCTCCGCCATCTAGTCATTCCGAGGTCCCCCGAGCGTCGAGCGTTCGCGCGCGCTCCTCGCCTCGTCATCGATCGCGGTGATGCGGACCCCTCACCCGCCGGGGCCCTGCGGCCCCCGGCGACCTCTCCCCCAAGGGGCGAGGTAAAGACCGGACTACGGAAGCGCCACCACAATTGCGGTCGCTAACGATTGCGTCGCCAAAGATTGCGTCGCCAACGATTGCACCGCCGAAGATGCGCCTGCTCTTCACCTCGCCCCTTTGGGGAGAGGTCGCCGGGGGCCGAAGGGCCCCGGCGGGTGAGGGGTCCGCGCACCACCGCAATTTGCGGCGACTAGATGTCGTCGTCGATGTTGCCGACGTGGCGGACGTCTTTGCCGCGGACGAAGAAGATGACCATTTCGGCGATGTTGGTGGCGTGGTCGCCGATGCGTTCGAGGTACTTGGCGATCGACTGCAGGCGCGTGGCTCTGAAAATGTTGCGCGTGTCTTCCATCATGTACGTCAGCAGCTCGCGGAAGATCTGCATGTAGTACGCATCGACCGTGGAATCGAGGCGGATGACGAGGTCCGCCTTGTCGGCGTCGGCGGCGACGAATGCGTCGAGCGCGAGGTGCACCATGTGCTGCACCTCCTCCGCCATGCGAGGCAGGTCGACGTAAGGTTTGAGCGGCGGCTCTTCGTTCAGCTCCAGCACGCGTTCGCACAGGTTCACCGTGAGATCCCCGATTCGCTCGAGGTCGGTGACCAGCTTCATCGCGATGGTGATGAAACGCAGATCGGACGCGACGGGCTGGCGACGCGCCAGGATCTGCAAACACATCTGGTCGATCGACGTCTCGAGCTTGTTGATCCGGCGATCCGCCAGGATCGTCTTCTTGGCCAGCTCGGTGTCCCGTTCCAGGAGCGCCTGCATGCTGCCCTTGATGACCTCCTCGACCTTCGCCCCCATCAAGAGGAGGCGGTCGCGGAGTTTCTGGAGCTCGGTCTCGTATTCTCGGCTGGTGTGGGTACGCGGCACGGGGGACACGTTAGGAACGCACCTGGTCGTCCGAGTGACGTTCAAGTGACAACTTGGGCACAAGCCCAAACGACCATCACCGACGCCGCCGGGACGCGAGCGGTCCCTCACAAAGTGAAAAGGTCGAACTGCGCGCCGAGGTTCAGCTCCAGCGCCGCGGCCTTGTCGGGAAAGCCGACCACCAGCCGGGCCTCGCCCGTGATGCTCAGTTTCGGCAACAACGGCAGCACGAAGCCGCCTACCGGCCCCGCCATCAAGGGCCCCCCACGCACGGTGTCGCTGGTCGTGAGCAGCCGGCCGGGCTGTGCGTCGATGCGGAAGCGGAATCCCTGCCCGCCCCCCACGAGCCCCCCCGCGAACAGCTGCGCGCCCTCTCTGGCGAAGATGTGAACCCCGCGCACGAAGGCCGCGTGCGCCCACTGGTGAGGAGTGCCGCCCCGGGAGCCCCCTTGCCGCGGGATCACCTGGTGCCGCGTGTGCAGCGAGAAGGCCCAGTCTTCGTTCCACTGCACGCCAAGCTCGGCACCGAAGTGACCGAGTGTCGTGGGCGCAAAACCCGCGTCGACGCGCAGATCGGTCCGCTGCTCGAGGGGGCCCGCGCCGTACCAGCCGTATCCCGAACCGAGGCTCCAGCCGATCCAGCCTTGTTGCGCCGCCCGCCGCGGCAGCAGCGGAGCGGCCGGTTCCGGCGGCGGAGGCGGGGGCTTCTTTTCGAACCGTTGCCCTTTGGGCCCATCGATAGGGCTGGCGGGCGCATCCTCCGCGCCGAAGGCCACCGGGGCCGCGAAACAGGGCGCGGAAAGGGGCCCGAAAACGGAAAAGACGGAAAGAACGGCGACGAGGACCAAGGACTTCCGGGTTTCCACGGGGCCGCGATGATACCCCCGACCCAGGCGGCGACAACCGGAAACGGATCAGCCGGTGAAGAGCGCCTCGAAGCGACCAGCCACCTCGCCAAGGCCCGCCGCGTTCACCCCGGCGGCGTTCATGGCCGCCGTGATCACCTTGGCCGGGTGCTCGTTGTTCCCGACGTGGTGGCGCCCGGTCTTGATCCCGAGGTTCTTCCCCCCCGCCAGGACGACCATCATGTTGTCGGTCGAGTGCGAAGCCGGGTTCTTGCCCTCGGCAGGTCCCAGGCCGCCTTCGTTGACGAAGACCAGCACCGTGTTGTCGAGCAGCGGCTTGCCGTCAGGCCCGATCTCCTGCTTCAACGCCGTGGCCAGCGCCGCGAAGTGTTTCATGTGCCAGCCGTACATCTCCATGACCTTCTTCTGCGCGACGTCGGCGCCGCCTTGAATGGTCGAAAGATGCGCCAGCTCGTGCAAATCCATCGGCACGCCGACCAGCTTCTGCACGTTCATGAAACACTGAACGCAGGTGTATTGCATGGTCGCCACCCGCGCGAGATCGCACGCGAACGACTTGGCCAAAAGGCCGGTCAAGACCTGCGCCCGCTCCTCTTCTCCTGCGTAGCCCACGGTCCCGGTGTTCTCGACCTCTTCGAAGATCACCGCCGGATCCGCGGCAGGCTTGTTGCCCTTGCTGCAAAGGCCGCCGCCCGAGCTCACCGGCGGGCGCGTGTCGCCCGGGATGCCGCGAAGACGCATCTCCAGCGCCCGAATCTCATCGAAGTGCCGAGCCAGCCGCGCCTTGTCCGCGCTGCCAAGCCGAGCGTTGAGCCGATCGGCGTTTCCGCGCACGAGATCGAGCACGCTCGCCTGCTCCCGCCGCGCGCGATCCACCACGGGGTCCACCGGCGCGGGCGCCGCCCCTCCCGGCGTGGGCGCGGTAAAGCCAGCGAACAGGTTGTCGAAGGCCAATCCTGGGCTGACCGTCGGATCGTTCTTCTGCCCTTTTCCTCGCCACGAGACGACGCCCACGTTGCCGCCGCCACGATAGGCGTCCGCCTGCACGCGATAGGAAAGAAACGGGAACTTGGTCTTGCCCTTGAACGCCACGTCGTTGGCGACGATCTGGTCGGACGTCGGTCCGTTGCAGTTGGGCCCGATGTCAGCGGGACGCGTGCCCGACAAGATCGCGCTCACGCTGCTCTTGTGAAAGCCGGCCAGGCGCCCCCCCGGCCCATCGATCGGAATGCGCAGACCGCTGACGAAGGTGACGTCGTCCTTGAGCGACGCCAGCGCCTGCATCGGCGGCTTGAAGGTGAACGACGTGCCCGTGCCGTCGGGCACGATGTCCGACAGCTTGCCCGTGTTGTCGCGTCCCAGCGACATACCCGCGAAGCACAGAACGAACCGTTTGGGAGCCGCCTGCGCGAACGCGTAGCGGGGCGCCATCGCTTCGAGGAAGGGCAGCGCGATGCCGACGCTGCCGGCGCCACGCAGGAAGTGTCGACGCGAGAGCTTGAAGTTGCGCATGATCATCCTTCCGTCATTCCGCGCGGCGGTAGCCGAAGCCAGGCAACCCGACCACGTCGAGCAAGAGGCTGTCGAAGCGGCGCCCACCGGCCACGAATCGCTCACCCACCCGCGCGAAGAGCTTGCCCTCTTCGCTGTCGGGGCTGCGGCCGAGCATGAAGCTGGCCAGCTGCGTGCCGAGACAAGCTTCGACCTGCCCGGACTCCGCCAGTCGCGAAGACAGCCCCGCCACGCCTTCGAAGGCGCCGTTGGCCATGCCCGTGACCTCGCCTTTGCCATCGAGCTTGCACTCGGCCTTGCCCGCATCCGCCGGGGCCACGTCACGGCGCCCGCCCGTGCGGTCGTAGTTCTCGAGGCCAAAGCCGATCGGGTCCATCATCAGATGGCAGCCTTTGCAGCCGTCTTTCTTCCACATGTTGTAGCGCTCGCTCTTGCAGTTGCCCTCGCTGGGAACCGCGTCGACGTCGACCATCAGCTCGGCAGCCGGCGGCGGGACCGGCTGGCAGAGCAGCCGCGTGCGAACGAATTGACCGCGCATCGTCGGGCTGGTGTCAGTGTGCTTGCGCTCGACGCCGAGAAAGCTAGCGTGGGAAAGAATGCCCTGGCGGCCCGAGGTACCGTAGCTGGTCCAGCCACGCCCGCCCGCGGGTGCCGCAATTCCGTAGTGAGCCGCGAGAGGCCCATCGACGTAGGTCTCCTTGGCGCGGAACAGATCCAGCCACGAGCCCTTCTGCTCGAAGATCACCTTGTCGATGAGCGCGGCGCTTTCGGCCGACATCGCAGCGCCGAGCGCACCGCCTGGCGGTTGCCGCTCCCAACCGAGCCAGAGACCGTGAAAGCGCTGTACGCCTCTGCGAGCGCGCGGGTCCTGCAACATGCGCTGCGCGGCCGCCTTGATCGCCGCCGGGGTTGCCAACCGATCGCCGGTCGTCGCCGCGGTGATCAACGCATCGTCGGGTGTGGTGCCCCAGAGGAAAAACGACAGGCGAGTCGCGACCTCGGTCCCCGTCAGCTTCCAGAGACCGGCGATGCCCTGCACCGGCTGGCCGATCTCGGTCCGGTAGAGAAACTCGACGTCCTGGAGCAGCGCCCGCACGCCGAGGCTGACCGCGCGGTTGAAGTCCTTCGCCTCGGTGGCGAAGGGCAAGAGTTTGGCGACGTAGCGATCGAGCTCGCTGGCGTCGAGTGGTCTGCGCAGCACGCGGCGACCGAAGCTGCTGAAGAACTGGCGCAGGCAGGCCTCATCGCCGGGGCCGCTCGGCGTGCAGGTGAGCACCTGCTTCATCGCCGCGGGCTCCGCCAGCACACGCGCGCCGACCACGTCCGCGAGATTGCGAGCCGCTTCGATCAGCGCGGCCGACGGCTGCTGGTGCGTGTATTTGTTGTCGAACGCAAAGACATCACTCGCTTCGGCGAAGTCCTCGGGGAACTTCGCGACCTCGGTGGCGAGATCGAGGCCGGTCAGATCGATGAGACTCTGACGAAGCTCGGCCTTGGTGAGTCGGCGCGTGGCGCTGCTGAAGTAGAGGCCATCGCTCGACGGCGGCGGCGGCGGCACAGGCGTCACCGCCGGTCCGCCCGGGGTTTGCGGTGTGCCGTCGGGACCAGGAACCGTGGGGCCGGGGCCACTGGGCGGCCCACCCAGGCCGTCGCTGTCGCCAAGCGGCCCTTGGATTTCGCCGGTGCAGCCAATAAACGTACCGGTCGCCATGACGAGACCGAGTCCCATCCATAGCGGCCGTGTTGCCTGGCGTCTTGCCATGTGGGTTACCTCGCGTGAGCGCTCGCGTGAGCGAAAGAGCCGACACGCCCACGCCCGGTCCTCGACCAGCACGCGGGCTGTGCCTGCAGACTCCTCGTGCCGCCGCTTGCCGTCCCCACCCGCGTCTCCCCACTGCGACGGCTCTTCGCTAACTGTCATCGGCAATTTTGTATAAAACCTTACGCATGAAATCGTAGAAAACGTTGATACTTCGCCTCAGCCCGCCACCGCCGCACCGCCCTCGCCGCGTCCGGCCACACACGAACGGCTACAAGGATGTCGTCGGCTCCGTTAGGCTCTTGGCCACGGCTTCATCGCTGATCCGGGACGCAGGTCCCGAACCATGAGGAACCGCGTCGAGCGAACGTTGGTGTCGATGCTTCGTCAGCTTCATCAAAACCCGTCGTTGGTCCCCGCCCAGCGCGCCCTTGCGGACGCGATCTGGGCCGACGTGACGGCTGCGAACGTGATGGTGACGGCGTGGGTGTGATCACCACGCACACCACCTTGCGAGTTTCGCGGCAGGCGCGAGGTCGAGCTGCACGCTGGTTGCTGACTCTCGTGAGTCTCGTCACCGCGTGCGGAGCCTCATTGCACCCGCCCACTTCGTCGTCTCCCGGGCCCACGCCCGCGCCGACACCGCCCGGACCACCTAACCCGCCCGACGCCGAAGTCCCGGTCACGCCACCAACACCGCCAACCGACCGGGCCCATACAGTGACCCGGTTGCGCCGCCTCAGCAACGCGGAGATCGCAAATATCTCACGTGATCTTCTCGGGGTTGATCTGCAGATCACCCGGGGTTTCCTGGATGAATCGCGCGTCGAAGGGTACGACAACGACGCCACCGCGCTCGTGATGTCCGACAGCAAACTGGAAGAGTTCGGCGTGGTGGCGGAGCGAATCGCCGGCCATATCAGCGATCCAAAACGGATCAACGACTTGGCCCCCTGCCCCGCCAGCGAGGCGTCTGCCGCTTGCGGGACGCCGTATCTCAGAGGTTTTGCCCGGCGAGCGTGGGGTCGCGACATCGCCGATGCGGAAGCAACCCGTCTCTACGAGGTTTATCAGCGGGGCGGCCTCGACGGCGGACACGCGGGCGGCGTCGCGCTGGTGACCGAAGCGATTGTCCTGTCGCCGCACTTCATCTACCAGACCGAGCTCGGGCCCGCCGCGCCCGACGCCGGCTCCGGCCCAAACGAGATCACGCTCACCGGCACCGAGATCGCCAACGCGCTGTCGTTCCTGCTGCGCGGATCGCGGCCCGACGAAGCGTTGCTGACCGCGGGCCTGCAAGGTCACCTGCTCGATCCCGAAGCGCGCAAGGCACAGGTGCGGCGACTCCTCGGCGAGACCGAAGGCCGGCGGCAACTGGCTCGCTTCGTTCGCGCCTGGTTGCACTTCGACGACGTCACGATGATCAACAAAGACGTGAACATCTTTCCCGAGTTCACGCCCGCGCTCAAACGCGCGCTGGATCGCGAGCTCACGGCCTTTCTCGACCACGTCCTGCCGCGTGGCCGCCTCGTCGATCTCGTCTTCGCCGACTTCACTTTCGCTTCGCCCGCGCACGTTCCGATTTATGGGCCGGGCGAGCTGACTGCCGCCGCGGGAGATTTCACGAAGGTCGGCCTCGGGCCGCAGCGCCGAGGGCTGCTCACGTCCCCGGCCTTCCTCGCGCGCCACGCCCTCGTGAATCAGAGCAATCCCGTCGAACGCGGGCTCATCGTGCGCAACCAGCTTTTCTGTCAAGACGTGCCGCCCCCGCCGCCCGAGCTCGGTGTCACAGCCCCGATCGTCAGCGCCGAGACGACCACTCGCAAGAAATACGAGGCCCACCTGTCGCAGCCCTCGTGCCATGGCTGTCACAAGCTCATCGATGGCCTTGGCTTCGGCTTCGAGGCCTTCGATGGAATCGGTCGGCATCGCACCACCGAAAACGGCCATGCGGTGGATGCGAGCGGCGAGATCATCGGCACCGACGTCGACGGCAGTTACGTCGGCGCGGTGGCGCTACTCGATCGGGTCCGCAAGAGCCACCTCTTCCGTCGTTGCTTCGTGCAACAGCTCTGGCGGTCGAGCTATGGGCGCGCGATCGGGCCGGCCGACAAAGCCGAGATCGACTGGCTGGCCTACGACTTTCACAAGCAGGACGACGTCGCCAAGCTCGTCGAGGCGATGGTGGCGCGGCCCAACTTCATCACTCGTCGCTCCGCGGAGGCGCCGTGAGCCCCTTCGTGAACTGCCGCCGCCCAACGCGCCGCGATCTGTTGCGTGCAGCCGGTGGTGCAGCCGCGCTGTTTCCTTTCCTCGGTGCGCGCGCGCACGCGGCTCTGCCCCCCACCCCACGCCTCGTCCTGCTCATGCAATCGAATGGGACCAGCCAGGGCAACTTCTGGCCGGTGCCCCCAGTGCCTGCCGCTCCCGCCGCCACGGCCGCCGATCGCCTGCGCTCCCCGATCCTGGAACCGCTGGTCTCGCTGCCGGGGATCGGCGAGGCGACGACCGTGATCAAGGGACTCGCCAATCTTCACGGGGGCGCCGGTAACGGCCACGACCAAGGTTTCGCGGGGCTCTACTCGGGTTGGAAGAGCCACGGACTGTTCCACGATCCCTGGGGCTCCGGCATCTCGATCGATCAGCATTTGGCGCAGCTGTTGCCGATGCGCGAACCGATTCCGACCCTGAATTGTGGGGTGCTTGCGTCGGACACGCCCCCTTTCAAAGCCCATCGCCGATCGTTCAGCTACCGCGCCAGTCGGCAGCAGCTACCGACCGAGATCGATCCTTACCGGCTCTACGCGCGCTTCTTTTCGGTGGGGGCCGCCGCAGGCGACAGCGTCGATTTCGTCACCGCGGCCAAGCGACGACTCGCTCGCCGCCAGAGCGTGCTCGACTACGTGAGAGCCGATCTTGCGGGGCTGCGCCCACGCCTGCCGAACAGCGAACGCCAGCGCCTCGGTCATCACGAAGACGCCGTCCGCTCGCTCGAGCGACGACTGACTGCGACCTTGTCACCCAATCCGGATCGCCCGCCCCGCTGTGGGGGGGTCGTCGCGCCCGCCGACGTGACCGCGGGGCTCGACCTCCGAGAGGAAGCCAACGTGCCCGCGTTGATTCCCTTGATGTTCGATTTCCTGGCGCTGGCGCTGTCGTGTCAGCTCACCCGCATCGTGACGTTCCAGTTCGGACACGGCGGCGAGAAGTGGTACTTCCGCTGGCTGGGGCTCGACCAGAACAGCCACGACGACATCGCCCACCGGGACAACGGCGATCCGACGGTGACGGCCAAGCTGCTGCGGATCAACCGCTGGTACGCCGAACAGGTCGGCTACCTGGCGCGGGCCTTTGCGGCGATGCCAGACGGCGAAGGCACCTTGCTCGACAACAGCCTCATCGTCTGGGGCAACGAGCTCGCGACGGGGCCCCACGCAATGAACGATCTTCCCGTCGTCGCCATCGGCGGCGCCGCGGGACGTTTGCCAGGCGGCGGCCGCCTCGTCGACGCCGGTCCCCAGGACTATCACCGCCTCGGCTGCAGCCTGCACAACATCATGGGCGTGCCCGCCACCGGATTCGGCGAGGTCCCCGACTGCGGCCCGATCGTCGGTCTGCACTGAGCCGGCGCAGCCGGGAGCCGACGGTGTCCGCTACCAGCGCTGCCCGAAACGGAGCGCTCGCGTGTAGACCAGCCGGATGGGATGGCAGAACGGTCGCGGCGTGCCCTGGACGACGCGCGGCCGGTAGCGCCACGTGCGAACCGCGGTCGTGAGGTAGGCATCGACCTCTTCGCCGGCGCTCTCACGAACCGCAACGTCACTCACGTCGCCCCGTTCGGAGACACAGATCTCGAGCAGCAGGGTGTGGGTGGAACGGCCGGGGGGCCAACAACTCTCGGGCAACGTGGGAAAGGGTTCGTAGGTGCGCAGGTAGGCCGCGTAGTTCATCGATACGCGCGCGGCGTGACCGAAAAGCGGGGGGCCCACCACCGCTTCGTCGTCGCCCCCCACACCCTCGCCGTCGTCGTCCGCCTCGGCGCGGCCCTTCTTGCCGCGACCTTCCTTGCGTCGTAGCTCTGGCGCGACCCAGTTGGCAGCCTGCTGCTCGGCGATGCCGAGGCCTTCGCGTCCCCCGGTCGCGGTCCCGCGTCCCTCTCCCGCCGGCGCTGATCCACCAAACGCGCTGCCTTTGCCCGGGCCGGCGCCCTCGCCGCCAAGGCCCCCACCGGCCCCATCGTCTGCGGCCCCCGAGCCGAGCCCGTCGCCGGCGTGAGCGGTCCCGGCCCCGTGCGCGGCGTGAAGCATTCCATCGTCCGAAGCCAGCTCTTCGGGTCCCACCGCAGCCGGCTTGGGCGCTGCGATCGCGGCTCTGCGAACCCGGCGGTGCGACGCCGGCAGCGCCAGCGGCCGTCGACTCCTTCGTTTGGCTCCGCCGGCTTTGCCACGAGGCGCGCCTAGCTCGCCCACCCCGACGCTGTGACTCGCCGATGCGGTCTGGCCTGCCCCCCCACCGGGGATGCTGTTCACGAAGTGCGCCGGCACCTCCCAGTAGACACTTCGTTCCTTTCGCGGCTCAGGAAGCTCGAGGGCATGGTCGAGCACGAGCACCCGCGTGTAGACGGCGATCGCGAAGACCGCGACAGGAGGCAGGTGAAGGACCAGGGAGATGGCGTAGCCCACCATGCGCACGCCCAGCGGCCGCGCCCGCAGATCGCCGAGGAAACCTTCGAAGGCCATGCTGCGCCGGGGGGTCCCGCCGGCCTCACATTGTTGCACGCCGGTTTGCCACCGGCTCCGATCAAATTTGCTCGTCCCCACCGCACGAACCCGTGCCAGCTCGGTGGGTCGTGCGAAGATGCGCCGCCCGGCCAGCCAGGCTTCCGCCCCGCCAGGCCCTCCCGCTGGGCGGACTCCCGGCAGCTGGCCTCCTGCGGCGCCGGCCGCGAGACCCCACGTTGCCCCCGTAGCCAAGACGCACTTCGAAGGATGCACTCATGTCGAACACCTCCCCGAGCCGCGTTTCCGCGCCCACCCGGGCTGTCCGCTGGTCCAACCTCGCATTGGCCGCCTGCCTGAGCGGCCTTGCGGCTCTGTCGCTGGCCGCCTGTGGTGAGGACACGCCCGCTCCCGCCACGACGCCCGATGCCGGCCCGCAGACGGCCTGCAAACCTTCGGACTGCGCCAGCCAGCTGCAACCGCGCGTCGCCGACTGTCCCGGAGGCACGGCGCAGCACACGTGCGGCCGCGAACCGCCGTCGCTGCGTTGCCAATGGATTCTGCCCCGCTGCTCGACACCAAACGATGCCGGAAGCGACGCGGGCGGTGACGTGACGAGCTCCGAAGCTGGCAGCGAAACCGGCGGCGAAACCGGCGACGCCGCCGACGCCCCGATCTCTGTAGACGCCGGC
>JANNNO010000592.1:0-5165 GCA_031398585.1 Myxococcales bacterium
CCCGAGATCGCCTACGGCTTTTACGTCGACAGTGAGATGCAGGCTTGGGCTTACGTCTCGCCCACCAGCCAGGGCCGCGCGCCGGCACGGGATGCCTGGAAGGAAGTCGGGATCGACAAGGGCATCCACGTTCGTCCCGCGCACGTGGTGCAGACGCGCCAGCTCTTCGGTCAGGCGATCTTCGAGTTCGCGGCGCCGGTCAGCAACGAAGAGGGCACGCGGGTAGGGACCATCGTCTATGGCGCCTGGAGCGCGCCGCTGGAGACCGCGCTCAGCCGGGCCCGCGCCGACTCACGCCGATCCGTGGTGGTCACGTCGGTCTTTCTCGTGGTGCTCGCCGCCGGCGCGATTCTCGTTGGCTGGTGGCTGGTGCGACGGGCCGCTGCGCTCATCACCAAGCCGATCGCTGAGCTGACCCGTGCGACGGTGGCTCTCGCCGGCGGCGATCGCAACTTGCGCGTATCGATTCAAAGCCGCGACGAAATCGAGACGCTCGGGCACGCGTTCAACCAGATGGTCGGCGAGCTCGACGAATCGTACGCACGGCTCGAGGGCCTCAACCACACGCTGGAGGAACGGGTCGAGCTGCGCACGCGCGAGCTGGCGGACCGCAATCGCGACCTGCGGCTAGTGCTCGACACCGTCGACGAGGGGCTGTTGACCATCGGGCGCGACGGCCTTTTGGCCCTCGAACGCTCGGCCAAGATCGACGAGTGGTTCGGCTCTTACACCGGTGAGACTCGCTTCGTCGACTTCATCTCCCGTTGTGACCCGACGTTCGCGGATCGCTTTTCTGCCGGGTTCGACGCGATGCTGGAGGATGTCTTCACCCTCGAGCTCTACCTCGAGCAGCTGCCCAAGCGTTTCAAGTACGCCGGCTGCGAGTACAAGTGCAGCTACCTGCCGATCCAGGAGGGAGAGGGCCGTCTGCAGGGCCTTCTCATCATGATCCACGACATCACCCAGCAGGTGCTGGCGGCGCAGCAGGACGCCGAGCAGCGCGAGCTGCTGGCGTTGTTCCAGGGGTTTACTCGGGATCGACTCGGCTTTCTCTCGCTGTTCGAGGAGGCGACGGAGCTCTGCCAGCGCATCGTCGGCTGCAGCGAGGATCTCGCCACCCATCGTCGGCTGATTCACACCCTCAAGGGCAACGCCCTGCTGGCCTCGCTCAACATCGTTGCCGAGCTCTGCCACAAGGCTGAGGACGAACTCGACGAATCGCGCGAGGTCGCTGTCACCCCGATCATCCTCGCCCTGCGTACCCGCTGGGAGCGACTGGCCCAGAATCTCAGAGCGCTGCAGGGTGATCGCGGTCGCGAGGTCATCGAGATCAACAGCCAGGAGATCGATGTCATCTGCAACGAGCTGGCCGGGGTGGTCGCATCCTCGTCGGTGCTCGAACGCCTGGCTGCCTGGCGCAACGAGCCCATCGAACGCGCCTTCGAACGTCTCGGCGACTACGGGCGGGTGCTCGCGCAGCGCTTGGGGCGAGGTGAGATCGAGGTTGCCATAGAGGCCGGCGGCCTGCGGCTGGATCCGGTCCGCTGGGGGCCGTTCTGGTCCGAGATGGTGCACATCGTCCGCAACGCCGTCGACCATGGGATCGAGTCGCCCGATGAACGGCGGGCGGCAGGCAAGTCGCGGCCGCAACTCAAATTCCGCGCTGGCCAGACGCCCGAAGGGACCTTCATCGAGGTCGAGGACGACGGGCGTGGCATCGACTGGGAGGCCATCCGGCGGGTCGCCCGGCAGCGTCGGTTGCCGATGGAGACCGAGGCCGATCTGCTGGAGGCTCTGCTGGCCGACGGTGTCTCGGCAAAGGGCGAAGTCAGCACGACCTCGGGCCGCGGAGTCGGCATGGCCGCGCTTGCCAGCAGCGTCCGTCACTATGGCGGACAGCTGGCGGTGTTCACCAGCCGTGGGGAAGGCACCCGCTGGCGCATCACTTTCCCGGCGTCGGTCATGAAGCCGACCCTGCCGACCCACCCCGGGCTGCCGGCGGTCCCGGCCTCCGCCTAGTCGGCCGCCAGCGCGATTCGCGCAAACCGGCAACTTGCCTGTAAAGTGGGCGGGTGCTGAGGTCTTCCCGGCGTGCGAAAGACGCGCTCTTGGTGCTGTGGCTCGCGTTGGCGACGCCGACGCTCGCCGCCGCCCAAGCCCCGGCGACGCGCCCCAACCTCTACGTCTACCTTCACACCGACGCCAAGTCCGCCAACCTCGAGAGCGGCCTGCGCGAGAAGCTCCCGGCGGTCAACGTGACGGTCTTCGGGCGCTTCCGCGACTTCGAGGAGGCGATGACCACGGCGCGCCCCGACGCCCTGCTGGCCCTGCGCGCGCTGGTCCTCAGCCAGAACCTCACGGTCAGCCTGCAGGGCGTGCGAGGCAATCAGGACTGGGAGCCCTACGCGCTGCTGTCGACAGGCGCGCCGATGGCGGATCCGCTGGCCGGCAAGGCGATCGGGGTCGTCGATCTGCTCGGTCGGCGCGGCACGCAGGACTTCGTGGCCGAGCTGCTGGGGACGCCCGACGTGAAGTTGAAGCGCGTGACCAAGCTCGAGGACCTCTTGCCGCTCCTGCAGGTCTCGGCAGCCGACGCGATCTTGATCTCGGTGGCCGAAGTGAAGTCGCTGACCGAGCGGAGCCGCCTGCCGCTGGCGCGACGAGATCTGCCCAACGGCAAGGTCGGCCTCGCAGCGGTGGCGGTCTTGAATCCCGCCGTTCGCGACGTGGTGGTCAAGGCGATCACCAGCCTCGATGCCGAGAGCAACCGGACCCTTGGCGTCGAGCGCTGGAGGGCGCCATGAGGGCTGGCATGAGACACGCCCCGGGGATCGCCGTTGGGCTCGGCCTCGCCCTGCTCGGCATCGCCCTGCTGTCGTGCAGCCGGCCCGCGGCGCCCCCGCCGGGAGCCCCGGCGCCAGCATCAGTCGTCGCTGCGGCGATGCCTGCCCTCACGGATCCACCCCGCCGGCCGGGCAAACCCCTGGCGATGGTCGTGATGCCCGATTCGCCCTCTTTCCGGACGGTGCGCAGGGCGCTCGTCAACGAGGTCAAACAGGATCTCGACATCGCGACCTTCGTGATCGACGCGCGGACCAGCGCCGCCGACTTCACCGCCAAGCTCACCGAGTCGGGAGCCGCCGCGGTCGTCCTCATGGACAACCCGACGGTGAAGCTCTACCGCGCCTACCAAAACCGCGGCCCGGACAAGCGGGGCGTCGTTCCGGCGGTCGTGGTGATGACGTCGTTCCTGGAAGAGCTGAAGGTCGAGCTCAGCAACGCCAGCGGCGTCGCCTACGAGGTTCCGGGGGTGCTCGCCTTCGTGCAACTCCGGTCGGTGATCGAAAAGCCGGTGAGTCGGGTCGGGGTCGTACACCGGGCGGCTTTCGGGCCGTTCATAGCCCGGCAGAAGATCCTGGCGGCCAAGGAGCAGATCACGCTGATCCCCGTCGAGGTGCCGGTCGACGCCAACGCGACCGACGTGAAGAGTGCGCTCGGTAAGCTGGCCCGCGCGGACATCGATGCCCTCTGGGTCCTCAACGACAATGGACTCCTGCGCGACGCCGCCTTCCTGGAACGTGCCTGGCGGCAACACATCCTCGCCATGGGCGTGCCGGTGGTCGTGGGTGTGCCGACGCTGGTGAGCGCCGAGGCGCGCTTCGGGACCTTCGCCGTGCTGCCCGATCTGGACGCTCTCGGGGTGCAGGCCGCTGACGTCTTGCTGGACGTGGCCGACAACGAATGGCGCGCCGACGATCGTGCGGTCGAGTTGCCGGTCTCGACCAAGACCGTCGTGAACATGCGCCAGGTGCGCGAGCGATTCGGCCTGCGCGAAGGCGCGCTTCGCCGCATCGATCGCGCGGTCGAATAGATCTTCAGGATGGCGGCCCAGGCCGCAGCCGTCAGACCGCTTCGGCGGTGAGGATGCGGTCGAGCCGGAATTGCCGCTGCTCGCCCTTGTCGAGATCGTCGCAGGTGAGCAGCGTCAGCGTCCGTTCCATGATCACGTTCAGGATCCTGACCGTGCGCAAGCTGACCACGTTGTCGTTGCTGAGATAGCGGATGCGCACCGGCTGCCGCTCGAACCAGGCCTGTTCCACCGCGCGCCTGACCTCGGGTTTGGCCCCATGGGCCGGCACGCCGACGAAGCTGAGCGACTTCATGTGCTCCAATAGCTCGCGTTGAGCCGAGGTCGACAGAGCGCCGCGCACCTTGTCGAGAGCGGCGTTCAGCGTGTCGGTGAAGGGAAGGAAACGCATCTCGGTGGCAAACGCACCGATGGTCACCAGCAGCGCGGCCTCCCGCGGAGTGAAGTTCACCGGCGGCAGGGTGTAGGCGCGGTCGAGCGCATAGCCGCCCCCGCGCCCGCGATCCGCTCGCACGGGCAGCTCGGCGGCCCGCAGGCTGTCGAGATCGCGATAGATCGTTCGGATCGTGACGCCGAACCGGTCGGCGAGCGCCTCGGCGGTCACACCCGTGCGTCGCGCGCGCAGATGTTCGGCCAGGGCAAAGAGCCGCTCCCGACGGTTCATCCGTCAAATATGACAGAAGCCTGACGGGAGCGGAGGGGGTGCGAAAATCACCGAGCGGAGGCGCTCAGGCGACCGCGGCGGTCTCGGTGGCTGCTGCGCGTGGCTTGCGGCCAAACCTCGCTGCGCCCTTCTCGAAGCCGTCCTTGGCACGCTGGCGCAGGTTCTCGACCAGCACCGGACGGGCGGCGGTCCATTCCTCGCGCGCCTGCTCCAGCAACACCGGACCGCGCACGACGAGCTTCTTGTGCAGTTTGGCCAGCCAGCCTGGGGCTGCCTTGGCGGCCGCCACAGCGGTGCCCGCGAGCCGCTTGGCCTCTTCGATGCGCACGCCGAGGTTGGACTTGCCCAGCAGCGGGCCGATCTCGGCCAGGCGATCGGCGGCCGTGCCCCCCGCGTAGTGGTCCGCTCGGTGTAGCGGGCTGGCGAAGCGCGGATGGCGAGCCAGGAACTCGGTGACATCGGCCCCGGTCACGCCGAGCTTGCCCAGCATCGCCTCGTATTCACTCACCGCCGCCAGCCGCGCCTTGAAGAGGAACATCTGCACGCGGCTCTGCACGTTGACCTTGCCGTCGCCCCGAAGTCTCGATGGCGCAGAAGAGTCCCGCCGGGTACTTCGCCGTGATCAGGCTCTGC
>JANNNO010000012.1:0-2675 GCA_031398585.1 Myxococcales bacterium
CTCAGTGGGTGGCGCATCGACACCAGAAATCGCGTCTGACCGCATGAAAGAGTTCGTTGATCGCTATACCAAGATGTTTGGCGAATACAACGACGAGTCAAACACCAAAGTCTATGCGCGACGCCAATCGGCCAGATCTTCCTCCGCCTGCTCTTCATGCTGGTCGTGCCGCTGATCCTGTCAGCTCTGGTAGTCGGAATCGGCGGTCTCGAGCTGTCACAGCTTGGCCGGCTGGGCGTGCGTACCCTCGGCTACACAGTCGGGGTATCCGCCATCGCTGCCCTGATCGGCCTCTTCCTGGTGAACCTGGTTCAACCCGGCGGCGGTGCCGCGGGGGAGGCGCTGCGCGCTGCCGGCGGTGGCGTGGCCAGCGTGTCGGCCGGCACCGACAAGAGTGCGATCGACCTCATCGTCGCCATGGTCCCCGACAACCCGGTCAAGGCCGCAGCCGAAGGCGACATGATCGGGGTCATCGTCTTCGCCCTCATCTTCGGCGTCGCCATCGCCGTCACGCGCACGGGCCCCGCCGCTCGCCTCGGCGAGCTCATGCAGGGCCTCTACGACGTGATGATGACCTGCATTTCCGGCGTGCTGAAGGTCGCGCCGATCGGTGTCGGGGCGCTGCTCTTCGTGCTCGGCGTGCGCCTCGGGGCGGGGTTCCTCGGACCGCTGGCAGCCTACGTCGCGGTGGTGCTCGGCGGCCTCGCGTTCCACATGCTGGTGATCTATTCGCTGCTCGTCAAAGTCGTCGGCAAGATGAGCCCTCTCGTCTTCTTCAGAGGCATCCGCGTCGCCATGTTGACCGCGTTCTCGACGGCATCGTCGAGCGCAACTCTGCCCACGGCCCTGCGAGTCGCCGAGCAGGACCTGCGCCTGCCGCAAGGGATCTCGCGCTTCGTGCTCACGGTCGGCTCGACGATGAACCAGAACGGCACCGCGCTTTACGAAGGCGTGACCGTGCTCTTTCTCGCGCAGCTGGCCGGCGTCGATCTCTCGCTCGGCAAGCAGGCCGTTGTGATGGTCATCTGCGTCTTGGCCGGCGTCGGCACGGCCGGCGTTCCTGGGGGCTCGCTGCCGGTGATCGCGATGATCCTCGGCATGCTCGGCGTGCCACCCGAGGGGCTCGGCATCATTCTCGGCGTCGATCGCTTGCTCGACATGTGTCGCACCACTCTGAACGTGACAGGCGATCTGGCGGTAGCCGTCGCGATGGCCGGCGGTGAACGCGCCCCGCCGGTCAGCCTGGGACCAGAGGGCGAGCCCGCGGCGCACCCGGCCTGAAGCGCCGGCGGATCAGTCGCAGCGGAAAGGGACCAAGCGCTCGAGGCGACCGAGGCCCGTGCCCGCCGGGCGGAGCGTGGCCACCAAGCGCAGCGGCACACAGCCTGTCTCGTGCACCACGAAGGGGATCTTCACCACATCCTCTTTCCGCCCCGCCGTCGCGCCCAACATCGTTGTCGACGCCGCCCCGGCCGCCGCCGCGGACCCTCCCGTCGCTGCTCCCACGGCCTTCGAACCCGAGGCCGCGCGATCCCCTGCGGCCGCGCTGGCCTGCGGTGTCGAAGCGAGAGGCAGCTTCACCGCCTTTTGCAACACGGTCCTGCCTTGCACAGTGGCCGCCAAGGCCAACGTCTGACCCGCCGGCACCTGCGCCCCCGCCAGCCCGGTCACCATCACGACGACCAACGTGGCGTGGCTCGGCGCCCCCGTCCCTGCGCTCGCCTCCAGCAACCCCGGCGGCGTCCGACGCACAGTCGGCGCAACCGAGACATCCTCCCGTCCCACGTTGCCCGTTCGATCGTCGAAGAGAAACGCTTCCACCCCCGCAATCTGAAGCCGATCCCCCCCCGCCGGCACCGCCTGCTGCGCCGGCCCCGCCTGTCCCGCCGGCCCCCCCTGCTGCGCCACCGCCTCCCCTCCGCTCTTCACCTCGCCCCCTCGGGGAGAGGTCGACGGCCGCAGGCCGGCGGGTGAGGGGTCTGCGCCGCCCGCACCATCCCTGCGCCCCGCAGCGGCCTGCATGAGCGCCAGCGTCTCGCTCGCCCCCTCCGCCCGCGATCCCCTCCCACCCGTCACAGCCGCGGGCGCCGACGTTCCATTACCCCCCGGCATCGCCGATTCCAGATGCGGACGCTGCGATTCAGCCGCTTGCGCTTGCGCTTGCGCCTGCGCCCGTACAGGCGCGCAAGCCAACGTCGTCATCAGTGCGGCACAACAAGCGTGCGCGGTTGCGGTCTCGACCCGCGCAAACGGACGGTTTCCAACCAGGCGAAGCACGCGTCGATCTCTACCGCGTCAGCCGCGCGCGAACCAGCGCCTCCGCAGGAGGAAGGCGAGCCCGAAGGCCGCCAGCGCGATCAACGCCGTGCCTTGCTCGGCGCGCATGTTGCCGATGAAATGACAGCCGAGCTGCATATGAGCTCCTTGACCGGTCCCGGCCCGCCGCCAGCGTGTAGCCGACGTGAGCACGTCCGTGTGGAACGAGGGGGGGGGCCGAACCAGGGGCGCGAAAGCGAGGCAACGAAGCTCGAACGATAGGCGAGACGCGAAGCAGAACGATGCAGGTCGCGTAACCGAACGTAGGGCGATAGCGAGCCATGGCGAGCGGAGGTACCGCCCATCACGAGCGCCGAGTTCTCCCAAAATCTCGGGCGCAACACCAGCCGGATCTTCGG
>JANNNO010000184.1:0-2444 GCA_031398585.1 Myxococcales bacterium
ACACAGCAAAAATTGGCGAAATTCCAAGAAGAATTGCGCACCAAAGCAAAGGTGGAATAGGCCAAAGTCGGATAAAGCGACGACGCCGGTGCGCCGCCTTCGGATGAAAGCTCCGGCGCCATCCGCGGTCTGCTCGCCCCGCGGGTCAACGCTTCGAAAAAGGCCGGCGAGTGGCAGAGCCTCGATGTGACGTTGGTCGGCCGCCGCGTGACCGTCGTGCTCAACGGCGAGACGGTGATCGACCAGCAGGAGATCATCGGCCCCACCGGCGGCGCCATCGACAGCGAAGAAGCGGTCCCGGGTTCGGTGATGCTGGAAGCGGAAAAGGGCCCCCTCGCCTTCCGCAATCTGGTCGTCACCCCCGCGCTCTGGTGATCCGAGCGGCGGCACGCGCTTTCCGACTATTCTGCGCGGCATGACCCCGCGCCCTCGTGCCTCTCGCCGCTGGCTCCCGATCCTCCTCGCCGTCCTTGCGCTCGATGTGACGACGGCCGCCGCCCAGCCCGCGGCCCCGACGGCCGCGCCTGCCGCGCCTGCGACTGCCACGCCTGCGACTGCCGCGCCGGCTAGCCCGTCAACGACTGCGCGCCCGGTGCCGCCGCCGGGAATCCCCGTGCCGGAGGCGGACCGCAGGGTGCTCGAGAGTGAGCTGACTGCGTTGGCGGCCGATCTACGCCGACTGCGCGCGCGACCCGATTTCTCGCTGGCCATCGCGCCTCACCTGCCCGACGTCGAGATCTTCTACCGGGCGGTCGACGTGGCCCTTCGCTACGACGAGATCTTTGCGGTCGATGAGATCGCCAAGGCCAAGGCACTGCTCGCCACCGGCCGGGCACGCGCCCTTGCGCTGGGGCGCGGACAGACGCCGTGGCTCGACAAAGCTGGACCGGTGGCGCTCGGCTACGTCTCGAAGCTCGACGGATCCGTGCAGCCCTACGGCGTCACATTGCCGCGCGGCTTTTCGAGCGGACGCCCGCAGCGGCTCGATGCCTGGTTTCACGGGCGCGGCGAAAAGCTCTCCGAGCTGAACTTCATCGACGGTGCGAGCAAGAATCCCGGGGAGTTTGCCAGCCCGCACGCCATCCTGCTTTCGCTCTACGGGCGGTACTGCAACGGCAGCAAATTCGCGGGGGAAGTCGACTTCTGGGAGGCGCTGGCCGACGTGAAACGGCGCTTCGCCATCGACGAGGATCGCATCGTCGTGCGCGGCTTTTCCCTCGGCGGTCACAGCGCATGGCACATCGGCGCGCACTACGCTTCGGACTTTGCCGTGGTGGCGCCTGGCGCGGGCTTTTCCGAGTCGCGCGAGTTCCTCACCATGTTCGAAAAGGATCCGCTGACGCCGACGCCGTGGGAGGAGACGCTCTGGCAGCTCTACGACGCGCCTCCATACGCGGAGAACTTCCGCAACGTGCCTCTCGTCGCCTACTCGGGCGAGACCGACAAGCAGAAGCAGGCTTCGGATCTGATGGCGAAGGTTCTGGGAAAGATCGGCATCGATCTGGTGCACGTCATCGGTCCGGGCACCGGGCATCGTTATCATCCTGAATCGAAGCTCATCATCAACCGGATCGTCGATGCGGCAGCGGCGCGGGGACGTGATCCCTTGCCCGCAAAGGTCAGCCTGGTGACGCCAACCCTGCGCTACAACCGGCAGGCCTGGTTGACTGTCGACGGCCTCGGCCAGCACTGGCAGCGGGCCAGCGTCGAGGGCGAGTTGCGTCCGGATCAGATCGTCGTGACGACGAAGAACGTGACCGCCTTGACCATCGCGACGCCGCCTGGTCGCACACCATTTTCCGCCAGCGCGCGCCCCGAGATCACCATCGACGGCCGCCGCTTCCCGATCACGGCGACCGCTTCGGATCGCTCGGTAACGGCGCGCTTTCACAAGGCGGCGGGACGCTGGACCGCGGGGCCCCTTCCCGAGGACGGCCTGCGCAAACGGCCGGGTCTGCAGGGCCCGATCGACGACGCTTTCATGGAGAGCTTCTTGATGGTCACCCCGGAGGGCAAAGCGATGCACGGGAGCGTGGGTGGTTGGATCGGACGGGAGCAAGCGCGCGCCGTGCGGGAATGGCGGCGACAGTTTCGCGGCGATCCGCGCGTGCGTCAGGACGTGGCGGTCACCGAGGCCGAGATCGCAGCACACAACCTGATCCTCTGGGGGGATCCGCAGAGCAACGGCGTGCTGGCGAAGATCGCCGCCAAGTTGCCGATTCAGTGGACTGCCGACACGATCACCGTCGGCAAGCAGACATTTTCGGCCAAGGAGCACGCCCTGATTGCCATCTATCCCAACCCGCTCAACCCGCGGCGCTACGTGGTGATCAACAGCGGCTTTACCTTCCGCGAGTACGACTACCTGAATAACGCGCGACAGGTTCCGAAACTTCCGGATTATGCCGTTATCGATGTGCGGGTGCCAGTTTCGTCGCGGGCAC
>JANNNO010000028.1:0-13628 GCA_031398585.1 Myxococcales bacterium
GTCGGTTCCTTGGCGGCCCGCCAACGATCACCTTTGCCGTAAACCCAGAGGCGCGGGTCGGTGTCCATGTGATAGCCGCGCAGGGCGGCCGGTTTGTCAGCGCGGCCGGCCATGTCGGACTGGCCGATGTGAATGAAGACGATCGCCTTGTTCTTGGGGATCTGGGTGCCGAGGATGTTGGGCCCGGGCTCGCTCGAGCCGGGCGGCATCGCGGTGTCCGGGGCAGGACCGCTGGTCCCGCCGCTCCCGCCGGGTGGCCCCGAGCTGCCCCTGCCGCCGGTTGCAGTCATCCCGCCGGTTCCGCCGGGCTGAGGGCCACCGCTTCCGCCGGTTCGCCCCGCGCCGCCCATTCCGGCCATCGGAGCCGGACCGCCAGCGCCTCCACCACCGCCCGTCTGTCCACCGGTCGATCCTGGGGGCGGCGGCGGTGGAGGAGGTGGCTCGTCGTCGGGCCCCCGTTCCCTGGCCGAAATCGGATCGTGATAATGAGCCTTCACCCCGCAACCGCCACAGAGCGCGGCCACCGTCGCTACGCAGATCCAGATCTCGCTGTGAACCTTCATGGCGTCGATCTTTCGTTGGGGCTCTCGCCGTCGTGGGGGGCTGTTTTGTCGAGACTGTGGGTCGTGTGGCGGCGCTGTTCAGCCTCGATCTCGTCGAGCAGGCCGAGCGCCTCGGCGTCGAAAGGCGAGACCGCGAGAGAGCGACGCAGCCATGCCAGGGCAGCCGGGAGATCACCGACGGCGAGATCGGCCAACGCCAGGAGGTTGCAGGAGGTGGGAGCGTCCCCGGAGGCAGCGTGCAACGCCAGGGCGATCCGACGAGCGTCGTGCACCCGACCCACCGCCAGCTCGACGCGGGCAAGCAGCGCCTGACCGCCGGCGTCTGCAGACGGCAGCCGTTCCAGCACGACACGCGCACTCTCCGGCTGCCCGAGAACCAGCAGCAGCCGCGCGAGATGATGCTGAGCCGCACGACGGGGCGCCTCGCCCATGACCACGTAATCAGCTCGCCGGTCGAGGCTTTCGGAGAGGGCGCGGGCCACCGCCGGTCGCTTCAGATCGACACCGGCGGCCCGCACGTCCGCTTTGTCCACGACGCGCGTAAACAGCACCTCGGTGCCGTCGGTGAAATCGAGCCGCCAGTCGGGCGAGTTGCCGAGATGTTGGATGAGACCGAGATAACGATCGGGAAACGCGCTCGGCACCAGGACGTGATCGAAGCGCCGCGTGCGGGCAAAGGCGTCGAAGCGCAGGGGATGTTCGAGCAGGCCGAGAAACTCGGCGTACTCCTCGCCCGTGTGCAGAACGAGGCGCGTGTCGATGAACGCGCGGTAGCGCGGCCAGGCGGCCCAGGCGACGTAGCCACCATAGTGATCCGCCACGAAGAGGCGGCCGCCTCCTGCGGGTGGCGAGCTCGGCAGCGCCGCCAGCGCAGCGGCGGGAACACGAAACGGTGCTGGCCAGGCGATCGGCGTCTCGGCCGCACGGGCGGCGGCGATCCCCGCCCCCAGCGGAACCGCGCCGGACGCCAGGCCCGCGACGACCAGCGGCGTCCAGGCCCGGGAGAACTTCGGACTGGCCGCGAGACGATCCCGCAGCGCCACCAGCGCCGGGGCGACGTTCATGACCGCGATCGGCACCGCGACCCAATAGAAGAGCAGCACGTTGCGGTTCGCCGCGAGCGCCAGCGCCGCAAACCCCAGCACGACGAGGGTCCGCCCCCAGCGCAGCTGCGCGCGGGTCGCCAAGAAGCTGAGCCCGACCAGCGCCAGCACCCACTGCAGGTGCGCCATCGAACCGGGCGCTGTCCGCTCGAGCACGAAAGGCGGGATGTTCTCGGCGATGTTTGCGGAAAAGACGTTCGCCTCGCCCGGCACCAAACGAAGCAGCAGCTTGATCGGAAGCACGAAGCCCGCCCACCCGTAGGGCGTGATGAGACAGGCGCCGAGGCAAAGTGCCATCGCGCCCCCCAGCCGCCGCACCCCGCCCTCCGGAAGCTCGGCGCGCCCGAGGCGTGCTGCAATTGCGCCGCCGACGGCGTAGGCCGCGATCACCGCGGGCCCCAGCGCGAAGAGCCCCTGGCAATTGACCCACACGATCTGCAACACAGGCAGCAGGTACAGCCTCCGGTGCGACCCGCCGCGGGCGAAGTCCTCGAGCAGGTAGAGAAACGCCGCCAGAAAGACGAGCGTGAAGATCACCGGGCGCGCAAGCACGAGGTACCGCGCGTAGAAAAGCGCCGCTGCCAGCGACAGGACGAACAGCGGTGTCGCCAGGCTCGCCGCGGCTCCATCCAGCCCACGCCGCACGACCAGCAAGAGGCCGACCGCACCCAACGCAACGACCGCCGCCTTGGCGATGACGATCGCCTGCAGACCGCCCAGCTGCCAGACGCCGTAGACGAAGAGCTGAAAGAGCCAGTGCAGATCAATCCACGGCCGGCCCTCGGCGCTGATCGTAAATGGGTCGGTCCGCAAGAACTCACCCCGCGCGACCATTTCGCGACCAGCGGCCAGGTGCCAGAACAGGTCGGAATCCGCAACCGGCGTCAAGGTGATGACGAACGCGGCCGCTGCCAGCGCGAGTCCAGCGCCGACCAGCGCAGCTGCCTCGAACGCTTGCGAGCGAACCGCCATGACTTGCCCACCACTAGGGTGAGATCGCCAGGCCGATGCCCGCCGTCCACGGCTGCCAGCCCTTCGGACTCCAGGGAAGAGAGGCTCCCAGCAGCAGCGCGATCCAATCGCTCGACCATTCCAGCGACGCGTGCCCGGACACCATCCACGCCGGCTGCGAGTCCGACGGCTTGTTGCGATCGAGATCCTTGCCGTAAAAGCCCGTGGCGACGATACCCAGTGCTGGGACCAGCGGCCCCAGCAGGTAGCCGGCGTAGCTGTAGACGCTGCCGCTCGGCGCGCGATAATTCTCGAGCTGGTTCTTGCCCCCGGGATAGGAGACGACGACGCCCACGACCACCGGCCCCCACATGTTGTCGATCACGTGATCGAGCAGCAGCGAACCCGAGACCTTTCCGGTGCCGAGCTGCCGATCCTGCTGCAAGGCAATGCCGTTGAAAGCGGCGTCGTGAGTGCCGGTCGGCAGACCGATCGAGAGCGTCAACGACGTGGCGTCGATCGGCCCGAGCCGTTTGGTCGCCATGACGTTGACGTCACCGAGGCCCTGGTTCGACAGATCGAAAGGGCGCAGCCCCGGCTCGCCGAGCGACGCGATGCCGTTTGGGTCATTCTCGTACTTGTAGAGGTAAGGGATGACGATCCCGACATTGATCGTGTCGGTGACATCTGCCGTGAACTGACTGTTGAGCGAGTACGAGTAGCCGTCGTCGAAGCGGGTGTAGTTGCCCTGGCACTGAACGTTGAGCCAGCCGCCACTGACGCTACGACCGATCCACTTGATGCCGCCCACGCCGGTCGAGCTGCCTGCGCCGCAGCCGCCAATCGTCTGCCAGCTAGCGAGCGTGTCGCCATTCGTCGCCGCCGCCTGAAACGCAGCGATCGGGTTCGCACAGGCCGAGCGCCCGCCGTTCGCCTGCGCGTGTAGCGCGCTCAAACGTCGGCTGCGATCGGAACGCGCCGCCGATACGTCCCACGACGCGGTGGCGGCGACGCCGACGAACAGCGCCGCCACCGCCCACTTTGAGCGCGCCTGGCGCCCGCTCGTCCCCCCCTGCGATTGTCGACCGCCCCGGTCCCGCCAGTGCTGCGCGGGGACCGTGCGGTTCATGCGGGATCGGCCTCGAGCGCCCAGTAGCGGGGGCTCTTGCGATCCGTCGCCGCGAACTCGTCGATCAGCGCCCCGGTAAAGACAGTCTTCAGCGCCGGCTCGAGCTTGAGCTTGTGGGTGTCACCCTGCACGAAGCTGCGAAGCTTGCCGCCAACGTGCTTCTTCATCGGCTCCTTGATCTTCGAACGCGGCTGCCGGGGCTTGTAGTGCGCCACCAGGATCGACTGCTTGTCCATGGGGCCCCCCACGACCTCGTAGCGCATGACGAAGGCGTAGTCGTACAGATCATCCGGCGGGAACTTGGCTGGAATCTCGACGAGCTTCGCGGTCACGGTGATCGGCTCGGCGTGAGCCGCGGCGCCAAAGAAGGCGGGGCCGGCAAACGTTACGAACGCGAGGGCCTTCAAGGCAGGACGTCTCTGAAACATACGGATCGCCTCCAATGGACTACTGCGGGGGGGCCGACAGCGTTGATGACCGAACGACGACCGAAAGCCAGAGGGTGGGAGTGGCTCACCGGGCGTCATGAGCTGGGGCCTGACGGCGCCAGTTGACGGCAAGGGGTTGACTATAGTGGCGGGGCACGGCCGGGCAAGTCCCCCTGTGAGGGATGCGGGGCTCTCTTTTTGGCAGGTGTCTCGGCGGCGCGGCCGAGTTCCTCGCGTGTCGGCACGGTTTCGTGGACGCCGCGCTTCGGCGTTTTGTTCGCGTCACCTGTCCGTTCGAGCAGGTTGCGATTTTCGGCGAGGCCCGGCAGCCCCGGCTCGGCTCGCGCCGCCGCGTCGTACGCCGCGACGGCCTCCTGCGGCCGCTCGGCCATCTGCAACGCGAGCCCCAAACTGGCGTGGGCCACGGCGAGATCGGGAAAGCCGGCGACTGCCTTGCGGTATGAATCAATCGCGTCGTCGAGCTGCCCCCGCCGGCGCCATTCATTGCCGAGGTTGTAGCGGACGACCGCCAGGACCTCCGCCTGCGACAGTGGCCGCCAGTACGCAGCTGGCGGCGGCTCGCGGGTCGGGTAGCGGCTGCGATAGAAATCGTCGTCGACGACCTCGGCCTCGCGCAGAAGCTCGACGTTGGCGAACGCCGGGGTTGCTGAGCCCCCTTGGACTTGCGGCACGCGTACGAAGAGATGCCCCGGGACCAACACGGCATGCATGGGCCGCGCAAGCGCTTCGCCGATCACGAGCGCGAGAGTGCCAAGGCCAACGCAGGTCCCTTTGCGCCCGGCCAGAACGGCAGGCAAGAGCGCAAAACGCGGATCCTTGTCGGTGATCTCGCGCGCAAAGGCGAGCTCGGTGAAGACGACATCGTGAATCGCCGCGGGCAGGGCAACACGCGTGGCCGCGACCTTGTTCGCGATGCGATCGACTTCGCGGCGGCTGGCCGCAGGGTCGAAAGGACGCGCGGGGGCCAGCGACGCAGCCACCGCCGGCTCGGCCGCCATCGCCAGCAGAGCATCGAGCAGCGGCCGTGGCGCGGGGGTCTCTTTGCAACCCGACGAAGTGAAAGACGAAGCAAGAGTGGCGAATACGATCAGGGCGAGCAGACTCGCAGGTCCGGGCTGGATCTTCGCAGATCCGCGATCGCCACGCCCCTTTGCCGCCATCGTCACTACCGCTTGGCCAGCGGCTCCCAGTTCTCCCAGTAGTTGTACAGATCGCGCGCAGTCATGATCCAGACGACGAGGCGTTTGCCAGCAAGGCCCTCGTCCCCTCGGCGCATCAGCTTGTGGCGCACGTTGGGGCCACCGCCGTAACTCATCACGAGATCGACCGGCGCCCCGATCTGCTTGGCGATGTGAGCTGAAATCCCAGCATGCTCGCAGTCGGTCAGCTGCAGTACGCCCGTGAAGCTGTCGCCCAGCACGACCACGGGACTGTCGGGATCGTCGTTGTAAGGCTGGCCATCGGGTCCCAGCACTTGCCGGCCAGTCAGCTCCTCGGGCTGGTAGCGCTTCTTGTCGCTCTCGCGCAGGCGCGAGTGCAGATCGCCATAGCGCTTGAAGGCCGCCGGCTTCTCGGCGTAGCGCTGCGCCCGGGCGGCCAGCTCGCCGTACCACGGGTACTTCTTGATCCGTTCGGCCACCGCCAGCGAGGCGAGCCCCAGCCCGCGCGGCGTCCAGTGCGTGTCCTGGCGCTGAAAAAGCGGCTCGGGCGCATCGGGCGACTTCTGCCGATCCGCAAGTAACGGCTTCCACAGATCGACGGTCTCGACGCCTGCCTTGGCAAGGTCGTGCAGCAGCTTGCGCGCGTAGGGATTCACCACCTGCCCCGCCAGCTCCTTGCGCCCCGGCACGAGCTTGTCGGGAAAGATCTCGGTCTTGTCGGGCACCGGTACGAAGAGGAAATCGACTCCCTGTTTCTCGAGTCGCTTCTTCCACTCGACGATGACCGGGAAGGGATTCTTGCCGCGCGGTTGCTTCTCCAGATCCCCGCCAGCGACGTATTCGAGGCCGTTGCGATAAAAGAGAAAGCCGTCCTCGCCGGAGAGGCCCTTCACCGCCGTGGGGGTGGCGCGCAGCTTGCGACGAAGCTCACCATGAAAGCCGGCGAGCTTTTTCCCCCACGCGTTCCATGACCCACCCTGTGCGGCCAGCTCGGCCTCGATCGACTTCTGCACCGCCGCGGGCTGCGGGCTCGGCTTGCCCTTTGAGAGCACCTTGGTCGATTTGCTCTCGCCCTTGCCGTGAGCCTGGGCGGTGTTCACGCCCGGCACCACGAAGACGTTGTAGACCGGCTTGCCTTCCGGCTTGCCGCGCATGACGACCGCGGGACTCTCGTAGCTGGCATCGCCGACGGCTGCCTTGATCTCGGGCTCGGTCTCCTCGTCGGGCCACTTGGCGCCGGCCGTGGCGAGATCGGTGTTGTAAGAGGGGTACCAGTAGGAAGCGAGCTTGTGCCCCCAGCTGGCCACCCCGGCGGCATCGAGCACCTTGCCGGCGTAGTCCTCACGAATCGCCGCGATCGCTTCGGGCTTCACCAGATCCGGTCGCGCGCGCCCGTAGATCTCGGGATGACCGTCGCCGTCCTCGTCGGGAAGCTTGGCGAAGCCCTTCCACCACGGCGCGAACTCGACCCGCACCCAAAGCTGCGCTGGCTTACCGTCGCCAGGATCGTGAAGGTAACCGAGCGTCGCGTTCTGGCGCGCGAGGGGGGACGAAGCGTGCCCCCAGGCCTCTTCTCTAACCCCGGCCACGATCTCTTCGACGCCAGCGGCCAGCTTGCCGCTCTTGCTCGCCAACCACTCGGCCATCGGCGCCAGCGCCAGCGGCATGGACCGTTCCTTCTCGGTCAGCGGCGTCCCACCGAGCGTCGCGGTCAAGCTCGCGGCTTCCAGCACGCCGCCGAAGGGCGACTCGACGACCTGAGCGGGCGCGTCGTGGCCGCCACCTTCGGGCGGCGGATCCGCGTTCATGAAGTTGGCGTGGTAGGCGGCGTAGTCGAGGTTGGCGCGCGTCGGGCGATCGACTTTGCGCACCAGCACCTGCGCACTCGTTCGTTTGTATCGGGGCGTGAGCGTGTGCACCTCGGCGTGCTCGGCCGCGATGCGATCGTCGGGCATCTGCCACGGCGAGCTCGGTCCGCTGGCGCACGCGCCGACCAGAGCGATCGCACACAGGGCGGCGAGCCGTTGGCTTGGCTGGTTCATGTCAGAGCGTTCCATAGTGTCCTCGTTGATAGCGCCAGAGCACACGCAGGACCCGAAGGCCGTACGTGACCGGCTGAAGATGAGAGATCTCGTCACCGTAGTGGGTCGGCACCGGCGCCTCGCCAACCGAGAGGCCCCGCGCCCGCGCCGAAGCTATCACCTCGAGGTCGAAGTCGAAGCTGTCCGAAAGCGCCGCGAACGGGATGCGAGCCAGCGCGCGCGGCCCGTAGACCAGGTAGCCGCTGTGATAGTCCGTGAGCCCGAGCCCGAGGGTGAAGTTCTCGAGGCGATTGAGGCCGGCGTTGGCCACGTACTTGTAAAGCGGCATGCCTCCGGCGAGCGCGGTCCCCGAGGCGATGCGCGAGCCCTGCAGGAGGTCGAGGTCGCGCGCGGTCAGCGCAGCCAGCAGCGCCGGCAAGGCTTCCGGGCTGTATTGCCCATCAGCGTGAATCGTCGCCACGCGATCCGCGCCCGCTTCCTTCGCCGCCGCAAGGCCATCCTTCATCGCGGCGCCATAGCCACCGTTGCGCGGGCGTCGCACCGGCACGATGTCGTCATCGCGCCCCAGCTCATCGACGATGGCGCCGGTCTCGTCGCGACTGCCGTCATCGACGATCACGATCCGGCAGAGATCCGGCACGGCCGCCGATCTCACGCGCGCCACCACAGCGCGCAGGTGGCGAGCCGCCTGATAGGCGGGGATCACCACCGCCAAGCTCATCGCGGGGCGCCCACCGCGGGACCGCCAGGGCCGACGGCGGGGGCAGCGTTGGCATCGACCCTGTCGCGATAACGAAGCAGGTAGTCCTTCACGATGCTCGGCAACATCTCGCCGAGGGGCGTGCGGGGATAAAAGCCCAGGCGCTCTTCCGCCTTGGTGATGTCGGGAATGCGTCGCTCACTGTCGTCGTAGCCCTTGCCATAGAGCGCTTCGGCGCTGACGGTGCGAAAGCCCGAGCTGACTTGCGGCACGACGGCGGCGTAGGCCGCATGAATCTGGCGCGCGAGCTCAGCGATCGTGACGTCGTTGCCGGGATTGCCGAGGTTGAAGATCTCTCCGCGGGCGGCATCCGGGCGCTCGAGAATGCGCAGAACGCCATCGATGAAGTCGTCGACGTAGATGAACGATCGGCGCTGATGGCCGCCATCGACCAGCAGGAGATCCTCGTCCTTGAGCAGGGCGCCCATGAACGACGCCAGCACGCGCGGCACACCTTCGCCGTCGATGCCGTCGACGAAGTCCATGCGCGGGCCGATGACGTTGAAGGGACGCACCATCGTGAACGGCAACCCCGCGTGCTCGCCGTAGCCGAAGATGAGCCGCTCGAGCAGCTGCTTGGCGCAGGCGTAACTCCAGCGCTCCTTGTGTACGGGCCCGAGCCAGAGCGCCGTCGACTCCTCGTTCATGGTCGCCGTCGGCTGGCCGCTGCCGGCCTCGATCGCCGCCTTGCCGTAGACCTCGCAGGTGGAAAAGTGCACCAGCCAGCGGCTCCGATCGGAGCAGGCCTTCACCAGCGGAACGAGATCGTTGTAGTTCGCATCGATCACGTCGATGGGCCGCCGATTGTAGACCGATGGATTGCAGATCGCGGTCAGCGAGACGATGACGTCGGCCCGCTCGACGATGTCGTCGACGAATCCTGGCGCAGTGATGCTGGTCTGCCGCCGAATGACGCCGGCGTCACCGCGGGCGAGCTTGCCGAGATCGACGTCCACCGCCTCCACCTCGCAACCGAAGCGCTGCCTGAGCGCCGGCACGAGGTGCGAGCCGAGAAAGCCGCCCGCGCCGAGCACGGCCACCCGCCGCAAAGATCGGGAGACGGGCGGGACGTCGTGGGACGGCGTCGACGGCGGCGAGCTCGGCATGGTGTGATCCTCGGACCTGCGCGTTGCGGTGGGGGCTCCCTCGGACCAGATACCCAGGCCTCAGGAACCGGCTCACACTTTAGCGCCCCCAGTGGACGCCGCCATGCTCGCCGCAGCAAGCGTCAGCGACGGCGCTTGGCCTTCTTGGCGGCCCGCTTGGCCTTCTTCTTGGCTGGCTTGGCCGTCTCGGTCGCCACCGCAGCCTCGAGCCCCTCCGACGCAGCCGACGCCGCGACCTTTTCCGTCGAGGCAGCCCCGTCCTTGCTGTCGCCTTTGGTCTCGGCCTTGCCGTCAGCGCCGCCTTCGGTCTGGGCGGCCGCCGCACCAGCGATGAAGATGTCCGGCCATCGATCGTTGCCCGAGTGAAAGGTGAGGCGCGCCGCCTCCTCGGGCGGGCTTCCCACCTTCCAGACGTAGATCTCGTAGTCAGCGATGTCGTGATCGTGTCCGCGTTGCGTGGCTGCCCAGACCATCCACTGCCCGTCGCTCGACAGTTCGGGAAAGTATTCGTGCGAGCGGCGGCCCGGTAGATCGATGAAGACCAGCTCGTCGTCGCTCAGCTCCTTGGCGGCCGCCGCACCCTTCATCGCCTGACGAAAGACGCGGCTGTTGCCGTTGCCCGTGGGATGGACCCAGTAGACGGACTTGCCGTCGGGCGTCCAATTGATCTGGCAGCCGTCCCCTGTGCGGGTCCACGCCTTTTTCTCCAGATCCCAGATGCCGGTCTCGCGTTTCGAGCCGCGCAAGGTGATGGCGATGTAGCGACCGTCGCTCGACATCTGCGGCTGCTGCAGAAGAGCGCCGTCGAGCTCGCCGTCCTTCTCGCTGTCGAGCAAAGCCGTCTCCTCACCGCCCGAAAGCTTGCGCTTGAAAAGCTTGGTGCTGCGGACGAAGAGGATGGTGTCTGCGTCGACCCACGTGCCCCAGCTGGCGTTGTCGACGATCTTCTTGGGCTCGCCGCCCGCGGCCGGCATCGTGTAGAGGTCCCACTTGCCGTCGGCGTTGGCGTCGCGCTCGCTGACCCAGCCCTTCTTGCTGCGGATGAAGAGGATGCTGTCCCCGCTCGGCGAGAAACGGGGGAACCAGTCGACCGCGTCGCCGCTGGTGATGGCCTTGACGTCGGAGCCGTCGGCGTTCGACACGAAAAGATCGTGGTTGCCGATGCGTGAGCTCGACCAGACGATCTTCGCCTGGAGTTTGTCGGCCACGCTCTTGAGCTTGGCCTTGTCTTCGTCGCTCTTGTCTTCCTCGCCGCCCGATGGCGGACCGCCGGTAACGGTGGCACACGCGCCCAACAAAACGGCAAAACCGAGGGACGCGAATGCGCCGCTGGCCCAAAGGCGTGAACGAGTCATGTGACGATCTCCTTCGTGGCCGAGGGGCCACTCTGATTTCCGTGAAAGCAGCGGGCAAACCCCGCATGAACGTCGAGCGGTCGATAACCGAGGTCGCGTTCGGCCTCGTCAGGAGGTAGGTCCGCGTCGTTGATGATGCCGGCGATCGCCTGCGTCGTCAGCGGCGGGTCTTTCATGATGAGCTTGAGACAATGAGCCACGGCGCTGGCGACCCCCACCGGTACATGGAGGAACAGCCGGCGCTGCCCGTGATGGGCGAGCATCAAGCGGGCGAGATCGATCATACGAATGCGATCGCCACCCGAGAGATTGTAGGTCTTGCCGTAGCAACGCGGATTGCCCGCCATGGCGGCCAGCCCCGCCACCACGTCCTGCGCCCAGACCGGACGCTTCCACGCGTTCCCATTGCCAATGAAAGGCACCGCGGGCGAGCGCTGCAGGTACTTGAGGAAGAGCGCAAACTCCTGGCCGCCACTTTCGTCGTAGACCAGCGTCGGGCGCGCGATGGTGTATTCGAAATGATGTTCCGACTTCACCAGCGCCTCGCCCACGAGCTTCGACTCCGCATACCGGGTCAGCTCGGGGTACGTGACCGACGCCGACGAGACATAGATGAAATGCTCGACGTCGGCACGGGCGGCGCCTTCGACCATCTGTGCGGTGCCGCGCCGGTTGATGGAATCGTAGAGCGCAGGGTCGGGAGACAGAATGATCGCGGCGAGGTGATAGACGGTGCCGACTCCGTCGAAGAGCCCCGGGATCGAGGCGGCCGCGCGAACGTCGCCTTCGATCAACTCGCAGTCGAGGCCGGCCACGCGATCGCGGTGCGGATCGCCGGGTAATGCGAGCCCACGAACGCGAAATCCCCGGGCGCACAACGCACGCACCAGCCCAGCACCGAGAACGCCAGTGGCGCCGGATACGAGAACGGTGCGGCTCGATTCCCGATCGCTTGCAGCCAAAGCTCGGGACCGTAGCAGAAGCGATCTGGGCGGGCAAGCGAGCCCCGGCTAGCCAAAAGGGCAGAAAAACGTGGGGGCATCGCTGCGTAGGCGTCGGTAAAAAATCGGTGCAGCGATGGCGAAAGTTTGGCGGGAAAGAGAGCGGTGAGGCCACGAATCCCGCAGGCGCGTACGAAACGCGCTGCTCGTCTCGCGTGTTCCGACTCGTCGCTCAGTGCCTACTTGGCGCGGCAAGAGCCGGGCACCTGGTCGGTCCACAGTCGTCTTCGCGCGCCTGCAACCCCCCGTCTGAGGGGCCTCACCGGCGCGCCGATGGCGCGACCTGCGCTCGCGCAAACCGCAACTCGATCAGGCGACTTTGCAATTGCCGCGTCCGTGGCTAGCCTGCGGGCCCGATGATCTTCACCAGCTCGATCTTTCTCTTCTACTTTCTGCCGCTGGTGCTGCTGCTCTACTACGCATTGCCGTTCCGGGCGCGCACCGCCCTCATCGCCCTTTCCAGCTACGTCTTTTACGGCTGGGCCAATCCGATCTGGGCGGTGCTGATGTTCTTCGGCTCGAGCGTCGATTACATCTGCGGCCTGGTCCTGCTGAAGCTGTCGAAGCTTCCCGATGAACCAAGTGGTTTGCCGCCGATCATCGATCGCAACGTGCCGCGCACGCGAGCGATGAAGATCACCCTCGGGGTATCGATCGCGACCAACCTCGGTCTGCTGGCGATCTTCAAGTACACCGGGTTCGTCGCCGAGAACGTCAACGCCATGGCGAGGGCCTTCGGCGGCAGCGATCTGGTGCCGGTGCTTCACATCGCGCTGCCGGTTGGCATCTCCTTTTACACGTTCAAGGCGATGAGCTACGCCATCGACGTCTATCGCGGCGATGCGCGCATCATGCGGCGTTTCACCGACTACATGTGCTTCGAGGCGTTCTTCCCGGATCTCGTGGCCGGCCCGATCATCCGCTACGCCGCGCTGGAAGAGCAGATGCGCGTGCGGCAACACACGCTCGACAAGTTCGCCCGCGGCGTCGCCTTTTTCGCCTTCGGCATGGGCAAGAAGATCCTCATCGCGAACCCGATGGGCCACATCGCAGATGCCTGCTTCGAGGCGGGAAGTCTACGCACTCTCGATGCCTGGTTCGGCCTGCTCGGCTACGCGTTCCAGATCTACTTCGACTTTTCCGGCTACTCCGACATGGCGATTGGCCTGGCGCTGATGCTCGGCTTCGTGCTCATCCAGAACTTCGATTCGCCTTACAAGGCCGAGAGCATCACCGACTTCTGGCGGCGGTGGCACATCTCGCTATCGACCTGGTTGCGCGACTACCTCTACGTTCCGCTGGGAGGCAATCGCAAAGGCTCCGGGCGCACCTACGTCAACCTGATGATCGTCATGTTGCTGGGCGGGCTCTGGCACGGCGCCAGCTGGAACTTCGTCATCTGGGGTGCGATTCACGGCGGCATGCTGGCTTTCGAGCGCGCCCAGGGGAAAGACAGCATCTACCGCCGGCTGCCCCCGGCATTGCGTGTGGCCGTCACCTTCCTGGTGGTCTGCCTCTCTTGGGTCTTCTTCCGCGCCAAGACCCTGCCGCAAGCGCTGGCCTATCTGAAATCGTTGTTTGGAGCAACGACCGTCACCCCGGCGGCCGATGCGGTGGCGGGCGTGGTCTACACGCCCTACCACGCCGGCATGTTCATCGTGGCCGCGGTCGTCGTTTGGGGCATGCCCAACACCTGGGCGTTCACCGAAAGGCTGCCGTGGCCGCGGGCGCTCGGGGGCCTGGTACTCCTGGCCCTCTCGATCGCCGTGCTCTGGACCCAGACCACGAACCCCTTCCTCTACTTCCAGTTCTGAGGGCACCGTCATGAGCGAAACCCGAAATCCCCCGACGAGCCCCGCCCCGATGGCACCGCCCAAGGTGAGCGCACACGCGCGCGGAGGCCCCACCGATCCCGCCGGCGACGAAGAGCTGCGCAAGGGAATCATTCACACCCAGATCTCACGTGGGGCCGCCCTGGCGCTGACCGGCGCCTTCTTGCTGGTGATTGC
>JANNNO010000048.1:0-8112 GCA_031398585.1 Myxococcales bacterium
CATCGTGACGGGGCTGGGCGGCACGATCGAGTTTTCCAGCGTGGTCGGCAAGGGCAGCACGTTCCGCGTGTCACTTCCTATGGCCGACTCTCAGGTGCCGGTGGCGATCCCGCGCAAGGAGAGGGTGCCGATTGCCCATCGCCGCGGCCGCGTGCTCGTGGTGGACGATGACGAGATGATCATCCATTGCGTCGAGCGCGTCCTGTCCGCCGAACATGAAGTGAAGACGGTCCAAAGCGGCGACAGAGCGCTGCACCTCTTTGCGGCCGGCGAACGCTTCGACGTCGTCTTGTGCGACGTCATGATGCCTCAGGTTACCGGCGAGGATCTGTACACCAGGTTGGTCGCGGTCGATCCTGTGCAGGCCGCGCGGGTGATCTTCATGACCGGCGGGGAGTTCACACCTTCTGCGCGGACCTTCCTGGACAGCGCGCCCAACCATCGCCTCGAAAAGCCGTTCGACGTCGAGGGGCTGCGAGCGTTGGTCAACGGCTTGGTGTCGTCGCAGCCAACGGTGGGCGCTTAGCCGGCCAACCCTCTCAATGGCCTCAACGTTCCTGGTGGTACATGCGCAGGGCGATCGGGGCGAAGACCAGGACGATGGCGGCGGACGCGACCAGCACCCACATGACGTCGCCGTTCACGTTCTGGCCGTGCATGAGGCCACGGGACGCGTTGGCCAGATGAGTGACGGGGTTGTGGCGAACCACCGCCTGTAACCACGACGGCATGGTCTCGAGACCGACGAAGATGTTGCTGGCGAAGGTTAGTGGCATCAGGAAGATGAAGCTCGTCGTCATGACCGATTCGGGCGTTTTCACCTTCATGCCGAAGATGATCCAGATCCACGACAGTGCGAACGCGAAGACCAGCACCAGTACGAATGCCAGGAAGACGCCCAGCGCGCCGCCCTCGGGGCGGAATCCCAGCAGCAGACCAATCACGATGATCAGCAGGGACGCGACGGAGTAGCGGAAGATGTCTCCAACCAACGCGCCCAGGATGGGCGCTGGCTGCCACATCGGCAACGAGCGAAAGCGATCGAACAGGCCCTTCTGGATGTCGGAGTTGAGTCCGACCCCGGTGTAGACGGTGATGAAGACGATCGTCTGCACCAGGATGCCCGGCAACAGGAACTGAATGTACTTCTCCGGGGAGCCCGCGAGGGCGCCGCCGAACATGTACGTGAAGAGCAGCGTGAACATGATCGGCGTGATGGTCACGTCGAAGAGCTGAAACGGGACGTGTTTGATCTTCAGCATCGCCCGCCAGCCCAGCGTGCCGACTGCCGATAACGCCGAGGGCGGCTTCGGTCGGTGGCGCATGACCAGGGCGTCGGCTCCGGATCCGATGGCGTCTTCGCTCACGAGTGGGCCCCCTTTCCGCTCTGTTTGCCACCGTCGTGACCGTCTGTCTTGTCCTTCTCGTCTGCGGGGCGCCCGGTCAACGCGAAGAAGACGTCGTCCAGGCTCGGCGCGCCGAGAGAGAAGTTGGTGAATGGAATGTTGGCCCGTGACAACGCGCCCAGCACGTCCGTGGCGACCACCGCGTCGGGCACCTTGATCGCGAACGACGCTGGATCCGTCGGGGGTAAGAAGCCGTCGGCGACGATGCGCTCGATCACCGTCTGTGCCAGGGACCGCTGCTCCGGCTTGATCAGCTGAAAGTGCAGAGCGCTGCTGCCGATCGACGACTTGAGATCGCGGCTGGTCCCCTCGGCGATCACCTTGCCGTGATCGAACACCGCCAGGCGTTCGGCCAAGCGGTCGGCCTCTTCCAGGTACTGCGTCGTGAGCAACACCGTCGTGCCGTCCGAAGCGATCTGCCTGACGAGATCCCAGACCTGGTTGCGGCTGCGCGGGTCGAGTCCCGTCGTCGGCTCGTCGAGGAACAGGACCGGCGGGCTCGTGACCAGGCTCGCGGCGATGTCGATGCGCCGACGCATACCGCCCGAGAACGTGCGCACCTGCTGCGACGACGCCTCCGACAAGCCGAAAGTCTCGAGCAGCTCGGTGGCTCGCTTGCGCGCATCGGTCCAGGAGAGCCCGAGCAGGCGTCCCACGAGACGCAGGTTCTCGAGGCCCCTCATATCCTCGTCGACCGAGGCGTACTGGCCGGTGAGGCTCACCTTCTGTCTCACGATGGCGGCGTCCGTCACCACGTCGTGCCCCAGCACCGTCGCGCGACCTTCCGTCGGCTTGAGCAGCGTCGCCAGCACCCGGATGGTGGTCGTCTTGCCTGCCCCATTGGGACCGAGAAGCCCGTAGACCGAGCCGCTCCGTATCGCGAGGTTCACGCCATCGAGCGCTCGCGCGCCGCCAAATGTCTTCACCAGGCCGCTGGTTTCAATCGCATTGGTCATGCTGAAGGCGGCAGTGTACCGCCAGTGCGGCCGATGGCCGCGACTCATTGGCAACAGAAAGTAGAGAGCGGGTCGCGCCCCCGACACGGCCCTATTTCACGGGCGCGTCGCGGTGTTCGCCGGTCTGAAAGTCGATCACCAGTCGATGTCCGCCACCGGTGATGACGTAGCGATCTTTTCCGTAACCCGTCTTCACGTACGGGTTGTCGAAGCGGGGATAGTCGCCCAGCGGGATGTTGCGACCGCCGACGCGCAAGGGGCCTTCCCAGCCGAAGCTGGCGTCGCCGAGGCCAGGGGCGCGGTACTTCACCGTGCTGTCGGTCGCCGTCACCTTGGCGGCGGCGATGCGGGCGCGCCATTGCGCGAAAGACCCGTCGACCTTCTGCCGGCCCAGCTGACAGATCCAGATGTTCTTGCGACCTTCCGCCACCAGCCCCTCGCCGCCGAAGATCCCGTCCTTCGACCATGTCGTCGGCTGCCGTGACCAAAGCGCGACGTATCCGTCGCCCTTGCGACCGAAGGTCCAACCCTTGTCTTGCACAACCTCGTCGAACGATGCACGCCGGAAGACCGCCACGGTGTGGGGCGCGAAGAGCTCCTCGCTGGGGGCCGCCGAAGGGCGAAACTCACCCACGTCGGCCGGCACGATGACCTTGGGGCCGGGGTAGGGTTCGGTCGGGATGTCATGCACGACGAAGAGCAGGTTTTTGTGCTGGGCCACGCGCGGCAGACGCCCGAGCATCTGCTTCTTGGTCGCTCCGGGATGGATGGCAAAGACCATCGTCCCGGGCCCCAGCGTCGCCTGCCAGATGTGCTGGCTCGCGCCCGGCCCGCCCTTGCGGTAGTCCTGCGCCGCCGAGAGCTGATAGTCGGGTGTGCGGTAGGTGATCTTGTCGACGCGCGGCTGTGCCTGGCGGTCGAGGTTGGGCACCGGCTTGCCTTGCTTTTCCAGCTCGCGGTACGTACCCAGCAGCGCCGTCGAGTAGGGCAGGCCCACGTGCCCGTAAAGCCGCGAGTTCATCGTCGCCATCACTTTGCGCGTCCGCTCGATGAGGGCGATGGAAGAGTGCCGCCCCGCTTGGTTGAGCAAGAAGAAGTCGAAGGGGTCGTCGTAGTCGAGCCCGAAGCGCTTTTCGGCCTCCTCGATGATCAGGCTCTGCCGCTCGCGGTTGGTCAGCTCCTCGGGGAAGAGGCCGGCGATGATCTGGATCGTGCGCGCCACGTTGTAGCGTTTGCCCGCCGCGAGGAAGTTGGCAGCCGAGTTGCCAGCGCCACCCAGGTTGCCCATGCCCCAGGCGATGCGCTGGATAGCCGTGGTCGATTCGCTGAGCCCTCCGGCGACGATGCCGTCGGGATAGGTCCGCCCGTGCGAAGTCCCGTAGCTGCCGCGGAACGAATCGATCGCCATGTCGAAGAACATCACGTCGACCAGCATCGCCGCCTGGCGCGCAACCACGGGATCGTCGGCGAGCTCGGCCAGGTTCAGCAGCGGCGCGATGATGCTGACGTAGCAGTTATTCGAGTCCCACTCCTGAAAGCCGGTCTTGGCGCGCAGGGCGATCCAGCGCAGCAACCTGTCGCGCGCGGTCTTCTTGTGCCAGGCACCGTTCTTGTTCGTGTTGGTGAAAATGTCCTCGGGGAAGAGCTGCCCAGCCAGGAACTGCGCCGCGTGATAGTTGATCGAGTGGTTCTCGTTCCACATGTACGCGAGCTCCTGGCCGCTCGGCTCGTCGATCCAATACTTGTAAGCGAGCAGCGCTTGTTTGATCTCCTCGCGCAGAGCCGGGGAGAGCAGGGGGCTGCGGTAGCTGTAGATGCGCACGAGCGCATTGGCCGTGTAGTCGGCGTTGTCCCGCCGCTCGCGCACCATCGTGATGCCGTCGCGGATCGCCTTTTCGTCGAGCGATCGCCCAAGCTCGAGCCGCGCCACCTGCGCGTGCAGAGGACTCGGCATCGCACCTGCGGCATGCTCGAGGAACGCCTTCTTGCGAGCCTCGTAGTCGCTTTGGGGCGTATCCCAATACTCAGCGGCGTGTGCTGATCGCGCCGTGAGCAGGGGCAGGAAGAGCAGGGCGGTGAGTGGCAACGACCAGGCCCGCAGCGCATACCGATTCCGGCGAGACATGCGGCGGACTATAGCCCCCCGCCGAGCACGCGCCGCTGGTCTCTTCGGCAAATGCGCAGCCGGTTTTGTGTCGGTATAATTTATGCCCGCGAACATAAATTGAAGCGGGGCTAGCTTCGATTTCAGGAGCCAAGCTTGCCGTTCACGCCCGCCCACAAAGCCCGAACCCGCTCGCGCATCGTCGAGAGCGCGCGCGTGATGTTCAATCGCAAGGGTTTCGATGAGGTCTCGATCGACGAGATCATGAAGACCGCGGGCCTCACCCGCGGGGGCTTTTACAACCACTTCACGAGCAAGGACGCGCTCTACGCCGAGGCGGTGCGCAGCTTCGCCTCGTGCAATCCCTTCGCGCGAGAGAGCGAGCGTCTGGGGGGACACGCCAGCCCCAAGCAGGCCGCACGGCGCCTCATCGAGCTTTATCTCTCCGACGATGCCCTCGACGACGTCGACCAGCACTGTCCGTTGATCGCGGTTCCGTCCGATGTCGCCCGCGCCGGGCTGCAGCCACGGGCGGCGTACACCGAGATCGTGCGGCGCATGCTGAACGTCTTTCGCGGGGCCTTTACCGACGCCGACGCCGACGGGGACGCAAAAGCGCGGGTCATCCTGAACCTCTGTGTGGGCGGAATGCTCATCGCCCGCACCACCGACGATCCCGAACTGCGGCGATCGCTACGAGGGGCAGCCTTGGATCAGGCACTCAGATTGATTGGTACGACACGCAAGAAGCCATCACATCACCACGAGCGGAGACGACGATGAAAAAGTTCCTGGCCATCTACATCGGTACGGCAGCGGGATTCGAGAAGTCCGGATGGAACGCTCTGAGTGAGCCGGAGCGCAAGAAGCGCGACGCCGCGGGCATCGAGGCGTGGATGGCGTGGGGGCAGCAGCACGGCAAGGCGATCGTCGACCAAGGCAGTCCCCTGGGCAAGACCAAACGCGCCGCCGCGGACGGGATCAGCGACATCAAGAACAGCATGACCGGCTATGCGATCGTGCAAGCCGAGTCGCACGAGGCCGCCGCCCGGATGTTTGAGCGCCACCCCCACTTCACGGTCTTCCCCGGCGAGTCAGTGGAGATCATGGAGTGCCTCCCGATGCCGCCGCAGTAGATCGCCAGGCGCCCCAACGGCGTCTGGGCTGAGGAGAAAGGGGCGCGGTCTCGGGTCCGCATGTTAGCGTGACGCGCGAGGCCCTCCCCGATGCCCGATTCCGCGCGATCCACAGCAAAACAGGCCCCCGTGCTGATTGTCGGCGCGGGGCCGACGGGTCTGGTGCTGGCACTCTGGCTCACGCGCGCCGGCGTGCGCGTGCGGATCATCGACAAAGCCGCAGAGCCCGGCACCGCCTCACGCGCACTTGCCGTCCACGCGCGCACGCTCGAGCTCTATCAACAGCTGGGCCTGGCCGCGGACGTCGTCGCTTGCGGCCTTCCGCTGGTGGCGATGAATCTTTGGGTGGGCGGCGACAAAGCCGGCCGGGTGCCTTTCGGCGACATGGGAATTGGTCTCAGCCCATTCCCCTACATGTTGATCTTCCCCCAGGACGAACACGAGCGGCTGCTCATCGAGCGTTTGCGCGGCCTCGGGGTCGAGGTCGAGCGTCGTACCGAGCTGGTCGATTTCACTCAGACCCCCACCGGCGTGCAGGCTCGCCTGGTCTGCGAAGGTCAGCAGGAAGAGGTCCACGCGACCTATCTCGCCGGCTGCGACGGCGCGCGATCTCGAGTGCGCGAGACCGTGCGCAGCGCATTTCCCGGCGGCACCTACGCGCGCATGTTCTACGTGGCTGACGTGCAGGCCGCGGCCCCCATGGTCGACGGCGAGCTTCACGTCAGCGTCGACGAAGCTGACTTCCTCGCCGTCTTCCCGCTCAAAGGCGCAGGTCGTGCGCGCCTCATCGGGACGGTGAAGCTCGAGGGAGACGAAGCCCCCACGCGAGCGCTGACCTGGCAGGACGTCAGCGCCCACCCGCTCAAGCGGCTGCGCTTCGATGTGCAGGAGGTGAACTGGTTCTCCACCTACCGCGTTCACCACCGGGTGGCCGCGCGTTTTCGCGAGGGTCGCGCGTTCTTGCTCGGCGACGCCGCTCACATCCACAGTCCGGTGGGAGGCCAGGGAATGAACACAGGGATCGGCGACGCGTTCAACCTCGGTTGGAAGCTCGCCGCCGTCGTGCAGGGCCGCGCGCCGGCGACGCTGCTCGACACCTACGAGCCCGAGCGCATCGCCTTCGCCAACCTCCTGGTCGACACGACGGATCGCGCGTTCACGGTGGCCACTAGCCCCGGCGCGGTGGCGCGCTGGGTGCGCCTCAACGTGGTCCCACGCCTCATGCCGCCGCTATTCACGTTCGAGGCCATGCGGCGATTCATGTTCCGCACGATCTCGCAGATCCGCATCGCCTACCCGCAAAGCGCGCTCAGCGTCGGCAAGGCAGGACGCATCCGCGCCGGCGATCGCCTGCCCTGGATCTCCGCCGACCCCACGGATCCCGCGAGCTCCGACAACTTCGCACCGTTGTCGTCACTGCAGTGGCAAGCCCACGTCTACGGCGAGCCCGCCGCCGCCGTGACCACCCTGTGCACCGAGCGCAGCCTCCCCCTACACGCCTTCCCGTGGACCGCCGCTGCCCAACGCGCCGGCCTCGCCCGCAATGCCCTCTATCTCATCCGCCCCGACGGCTACGTAGGGCTAGCCGAAGACTCCACCAACCCCACCAAGCTCGCCGCCTACCTCGACACCTGGCTCCCAACGACCTAGCCCGGTATGTCGAACGCTCCGCCTACCCCGATACCGGAAATCCGCGGTCGCGCATGAGGGCGTTGGTGTCGACGTCGCGGCCGCGGAATTTGCGGAAGGCCTCGTCGGGGGGGAGCGAGTTGCCGACGCTCATGATGGATTCGTGGAGGCGCCTGGCCGTGGCCTTGTCGTAGAAGCTGCCAGTTTTGGCGAAGGCTTCGGCGGCGTCGGCGGTCAGCGTGTCGGCCCAGATGTACGAGTAGTAGCCGGCGGAGTAGCCGTCGCCCGCGAAGATGTGACCGAAATGGGTGGGGCGGTGGCGCATGACGATCTCGGCGGGCATGCCGATCTTCTTCATCGTGCGTTGCTCGAATTCGCCGGGGTCTATGCCGGCAGCAGCAGGAGCGGTGTGGATCTCGAGGTCGTAGATCGTCGCGGCCAGGTACTCGACGGTGCGGAATCCCTCGTTGAAGTGTTTGGCCTTCGTGATCTTGGCCAGCAGCTCCTTCGGCATCGGCGCGCCGGTCTCGTGATGGAGCGCGAACTTACCCAGCACTTCGGGCGTGCGGAGCCAGTGTTCGTTGAGCTGGCTCGGGAATTCGACGAAGTCGCGCTTGGTGTTGGTGCCGGCCAAGGTCGGGTAACGCACGGCCGAGTTGAGGCCGTGGAGCGCGTGGCCGAACTCGTGAAACATGGTGACGGAGTCGTCCCATGAGATGAGGACCGCGCCCTCGGCCTTCACGAAGTTGGAGTTGTTCGACACGATGGGCGCCACCGCCTCACTGCCCGGCAGCGCTTCTTGCGTCCGGTAATCCCTCATCCAGGCGCCCGACTGCCTGCCGTCGCGCGCGTAGGGATCGACGTACCAGAGGCCCACGTGC